>CAZFLB010000244.1:0-4135 GCA_964518945.1 uncultured Acidobacteriota bacterium
TCGATTCATGTACATGTTTTCAAAGCCCTAGATTACAAAGGACAGCCAACAGAAACTGAAGAAGCCTTACCTATCTGGATATCAAAAACAAACATCCCTTATGAGGAAATGTGGGAAGATGACAAATTATGGGTACCTCTACTCCTAGAGGGAACTCGATTTAAAGGCCGTTATCTATTCGACAACGATGTAATGCTTGATCATGAACTCCATTACTGCGGAAACAAGGAAGGCCCTGCATCTGCATAACCCTCTCCAGACATGGCTTCCATCATGGCAACTAACGCATCAATTTCCTCGTCTGTTAGACTCAAAGGTTGCATCTTCGGATCAAGATTCGGATTCGCATTCCCTCCTCTATTGTAGAATGTCACAACTTCTCGCAATGTCAGGATTGAGCCATCATGCATATATGGAGAACGCTTCGTCACTTCACGAACTGTTGGCGTCTTAAAAGCACCTGTCTCATGCTCAATTCCAGTAATTTCAAACCGTCCGTTGTCAGAAAACATTTCCTCTGTGTCATTCCAACCAATGCCTAGATTATGGAAAAGTGAATCAGTGAAATTGTAGCCTAGGTGACATTGATTACACCCCGCCTTGTCAAAAAACAGCTGGTCTCCAAGTTTCACAGCCTCGGACACCGCTCCCTCATCACCGTTTTTCCATCTATCGTAGGGAGAGTTTCCACTCATCCTGGTTCGCTCATAGTCCGCAATAACTTTGCCGATTCGCTCTGTCGTAATTTCTGCAGAACCAAAAACCTCTTCGAAATATTTCGCGTAACCCTTGATATTTTTAATAGTTGCAAGTAACTCTTCGTGTGTACTTCCCATCTCAATGGGGTTAGCAATCGGCCCCAAGGCCTGTTCTTCAAGAGAGTTTGCTCTTCCGTCCCAGAAAGTGTGCGGCAACAATGCCCACGCAGCATTTATGAAGGTTGGGGCCTTGCGTCCTCCCCTTTGCCCTCCTATACCTGTCGAAACAGGTGTTGGCTCTGAAAACGCGTTCTCGGGGCGATGGCATGTTGCACAAGAAATTGTGTTATCAGCGGAAAGTCGTGTGTCATAAAACAGCCACCTACCTAACCTCACGCTAACGGGAGTTGGCGGGTTCTCAATTTCCTCCCAAGAGTGATCTACGCCAAGAGGTGGTTCTGGAACTGACAGAACTGGATTAGCCGTCTCCCATTCAGGAATTCCAGGGGCACAACTGCCCAAAAATACCACCAAAGACAAGTTTAAAATCACTACAAATCGCATGGAGATGAATGCTAACTTTATCTTGATCCTGTCGTCAAATTTGTTTCATGTTGTACAATGTACTCAGATCAAACTTCAAAGCACCCATCATCATAAATATGTTTTAAGGCTCATGAATGAGTACCAAAGCCCTCACCATACTAACGCTTTTTATAATAATCACTTGGAGCCCTATCCTTGCCATTGACACCCAAGATGCACCGACTACAAAAGTTTTTCGTATTCCCATCGAAGGCACAATCGATCTAGGACTAGCACCACTTGTCGCACGCGTAGTGAAAGAATCGCAACAGTTTGAAAACGCTGCCGTACTACTCGACATCGACACCTTCGGTGGCCGCGTTGATGCAGCCGTTCTTATTAGAGACACATTGATAGACGCACCGGTTCGAACTATTGCTTTCATTCATCCCAGAGCCATTTCAGCTGGAGCACTAATATCGCTGGCCTGCGAAGAAATTGTGATCTCTCCAGGTGGGTCGATTGGTGCAGCCACTCCAATCTCTGGAGGTAACAATCAAGGAGAAGGACCGACAGCTGTTGATGAAAAATTCATGTCCTACATGAGAACGGAAATGCGAACGACCGCTGAAACACGCGGACGACGCGGTGACATAGCTGAAGCCATGGTAGATCGAGAAGTCGAAATTGAAGGAGTTATTGAACAAGGGAAAGTGTTAACACTAAGCACCATTGAGGCAATCGAATTGAAGATTGCTGACCACGAAGCAACTAATCTTGAAGAGGCACTAGCAGTGCTAGGTCTAGCTGACTCGAAACTTGAAGAACGCACTACAAATTGGGCCGAGCGTATCGCTCGTGCTGTTTCCGAGCCAACCGTTAGTTCATTACTCATGAGTCTTGGTTTTCTTGGAATCATGATTGAGCTATACCAACCAGGCTGGGGCATTCCAGGAACATTGGGTTTATTGTCGCTGGGAACTTTCTTTTTCGGCCATCACGTCGCACAACTTGCAGGAATGGAAGAATTATTACTTTTTGCCTTGGGTATTTTGTTGGTAATAATTGAATTAATCATAATCCCCGGTTTTGGAATAGTAGGAATTGGTGGGATCTCCCTGATGCTAGTTAGCTCCTTTTTATCATTGCTTGCATTAGACCTCCAGATTTCCTGGGAGCTTGGGTTGATCAATGACGCGCTTATTCAACTATCAACTTCTGTTCTCATCACTACAATAGGTTGTTTGTTGATGCTTCGTTTATTACCCGCCACCGGAGTTACCCGACGGTTCGTGTTAGCAAAGTCGCTCTCATTTGATGAGGGCTTTTCCTCACACGATCGAAATGAGCAAGAGAATATTCCCTCCGGAACAACTGGAGAAACAATTACAGACCTCAGACCCGCGGGAAAAATCTTGGTAGCTAACAGAAAAATTGACGCGGTTTCAGAAGGCCCTTTTATCCAATCAGGCACCTCAGTCAAAATCGTGGACTGGCGATCCGGCAACGCGGTCGTCCGCATTAATTCATGAGCGAACAGTTATTGACAGTCTCTACAATACTAATTGTAGGTTATCTATTACTAGCTATTGAGATTTTCTTGGTTCCAGGTCTAGGTCTACCCGGTGTCATCGGCTTCCTCTTTCTAATTGCTGGCTGCTATTTTGCTAACGATTTTTTTGGTATTACCTATGGTGTTGTTACTATTGTTGCAGTGCTCACCTCAACTACCGCAATGTTAGTTTGGTTTCCGAAAACTCGATTTGGTCGCAACTTAGTTCACTCAACAGCTCTCTCGAAGAAAACAGAGCCGCTCCAAACATTAATTGAAGGACAAATTGGAATAACTGAGTCTGATTTAAGGCCGGCCGGGATTGCACGATTTGGTAATCAACGTGAAAGTGTTGTAACAGAAGGAGAATTTATTTCATCTGACTGTAGAGTTTTAATTACTGAAATTCGTGGCTCTCGTATCGTAGTCGAGGCTGCTTCACCTCTACAAACATAAGAAGGAGACAGATTGAATGGGAATCATTACGCTCGCAACTCTTATTTTTATCTCACTCGCTTTTATTTTATATTTCGTCCCGCTAGGCCTTTGGATAGCAGCGTTTTCCTCTGGCGCCTATGTAAGTATAGGAACATTGATCGCTATGAGACTGCGACGTGTTCCACCATCGTTGATCGTCAAGCCAAACATTAGCGCTGTCAAAGCCGGCTTAAAGCTTTCAATCGATCAATTAGAAGCTCATTTTCTCGCTGGCGGGAATGTCGAGCGTGTAGTCAACTCACTTATCTCAGCTGACAAAGCAAATATAACCTTATCATTTACTCAAGCAACAGCAATAGACCTAGCAGGACGCAACGTCCTCGAAGCAGTACAGATGAGCGTTAACCCGAAGGTAATCACGACACCGAAAGTTGCAGCTGTTGCTAAAGACGGCATTCAACTCGTTGCTTTGAGTAGAGTTACCGTCCGCGCGGACATCGATCGATTAGTTGGAGGTGCGGGAGAGGAAACAATTGTAGCTCGAGTTGGCGAAGGCGTGGTGTCCACTATCGGATCTTCCGAAACCCACAAAGCTGTCCTTGAAAACCCAGATACAATTTCCAAGACTGTATTATCGAAAGGTTTAGATGCTGGCACAGCATTTGAGATTCTGTCCATCGATATCGCTGATGTAGATGTGGGATCGAACATCGGCGCCAAATTACAAGCCGAGCAGGCTGAAGCAGACAAACAGATCGCGCAAGCACGAGCCGAGAGTCGGCGCGCTATGGCCGTAGCACAAGAGCAAGAGATGATAGCAAGAGTGCACGAAATGCGCGCCAAAGTAGTCGAATCGGCAGCCCAAGTCCCCATTGCAATGGCTCAAGCATTTCGGGACGGTCGCCTGGGCGTAATGGCCTAC
>CAZFLB010000245.1:0-2942 GCA_964518945.1 uncultured Acidobacteriota bacterium
CCTCAATGCAAAAGCCTAGGCAACCGTCCCTGAGCGGGCCTCTCCCGTGCAGTAGGGCACATGATCAGGAGAAACGTCTATGCAGCGTGAACTCACAGTTCTGATCAGGTTGACCGTGATAGCCGGCGTGGCCAGCGTGGCCAGCGTATCCGCACAAGATCAAGACCCCACCCCACCCGCATGGGCCTACCCGACCAATCCGCCCGCGCTGGCTGGCGGCGGCGCTCAGGCCACAACTCCGGCCCCGGACACGACGCCGTTACACCTCCCGGGGACGAACCTGACCTTCACGCGCGCACAAATCAGGAACGGATTCGGCCCGAGCGACTGGCGTCCGGAAACCCACCCCACGATGCCGGAGGTGGTGGCGAATGGTAGGCAGCCGGACGTGCGCGCCTGTGCCCTCTGCCACTACCCCAACGGCCAGGGCCGCCCGGAGAACGGGCCGGTAGCTGGGCTACCGGCTGCGTATATCATCCAGCAACTGAAAGACTTCAAGAGCGGTGCCCGGAAGAGCTCCGAGCCTCGCATGGGGCCGCCCGCCGCAATGGTGCGACTCGCCCAGGCGATGACGCCGGAAGAAATGGCAACTTCAGCGGCCTACTTCGCTTCGTTCCCTTACCAGAAGTGGATCCGTGTGGTCGAGGCGACGACCGTGCCCAAGACCAGGGTCGCAGGTAGTATGTGGGTCCCCGCCGAAGGCACCGAACCGATCGGATCGCGCATCGTAGAGGTCCCGGAGGACACGGCTCGCACCGCACTGCGCGACCCAATTTCTGGGTTCGTTGCATACGTTCCGCCCGGAACCCTCGCCCGTGGTGAGAACCTCGTGATGACGGGAGCCGGCAAGACGACGGCCTGCGGGATTTGTCACGGAGATGACCTGCGTGGCCTTGGGCCAGTGCCGCCGATCGCAGGGCGGGCAGCAAGCTACCTTATGCGGCAACTGTTCGACTTCAAGCACGGCGCTCGCGCCGGCGCGTGGTCACCACTGATGAAGAGCGTTGTGGCGAACCTCGATGAAGACGACATGATGGCGCTCGCAGCCTACGCCGCTGCACAGGAACCCTAACTCAAGCGCACCGACCGATGCAGCCCGTCCGGCCGCGTCACCGTTATCACCGCTCGCGCAGCGTCGCGTAGGACGCCGGGCCCAAATCGATCGCCTCCATCAGTTCAGCGGTATCGAACGTGTCTGCGACATCGCGCCGCGCCCGATAGTAGTCCACTGCGATCACCGCCTCGCGCGGTTGCTCCGGAGTGCCGAGGAGATCCAGCGCGACGTCCGGGTCGACGAAGCAAAACCAAATCTTCCCGTCTTCGGCGATCCGGTCGTCCGGGGCAAAGCGCGGGACACGGGCCACCGACCCGGCATCAATCACGTGAAAGCACGGCGTGGTGACTTGGGGCCATTCAGGGTGATATTGATACACACCCTGAACCACGAGGTCGCCCGCGAACACGACCTCCCCGATCCAGAGCGAGTCCTCTGACACCTGCTCCATGTTCTTGGACTCGACCCTGAGTCCCAGCACCGTGTCGCCAGGCTGCACACTGGCAGGATCGAAGACGTTGGCAATCGTAACCATACCGGTAGTCGGGGAAGCGGCGACCGCCCCTTCCTCGGAAGCCTCGTCAGCGGCCGGCGCATCGGTCCAACACGCTGCCAGAAACAATATCATCACGATCGGTGAACATCGCATGTACGAAAACCTCGGGCAGTCTGACCCGACCGGGCTACCTCAGGAGCGAGTCGTGTCCCGCAGCCTGAGCGCTCGCCGCATCGGTAGCCTCAGTTACCCGCTCGATCACGCCGGTCAGCGGGATACTAGAGCGGGCCTTGTGTAGTCGCGCCTGCCTGGGTCTCATCCTTATTGGGCCATGCACACTGTGAGGGGCAGGGCACAAACGAGAACACTGAAAGCGCGGGGCATGATCGGGACTCCGGAATGATGGAAATAGCAACCATCCTCCCGAGTGTAGCACACGTAGTGCCCCCCGGGAAAAGGAACGCACTTTAGTAGCGTAGCGGAACCTCCCGTTAAACCAAGCCTATCAGCGCAATGTCCGCCTGCAGTGACCACAGTCCCTCCCCCACTCCGCACTCAGCCCATACGTGAACAATCGCTTGCTTCAGGCCCTACGTCGCGAACCCGTGGATCGCACCCCCATCTGGCTGATGCGACAGGCGGGCCGCTCCTTGCCACGGTACCGGAGTCTGCGCGAGGGACGACCCTTCTTCGAGGTCCTCAAGGATCCCGAAGCCTCCGCGGAGATCACGGCGCTGCCGCTGGACTACTATCCTCTGGATGCGGCGGTGCTCTATAACGACCTAGCCACGCCTTTCCTGGCCGCAGGGTTCGAACTCGAACTGCAGAAGGGAGTGGGGCCGGTCGTCGATCGCCCAATCCGCTCAGCCGCGGACGTGGACGCGCTCCCGCCCTTCGAGCCCCGGGAAGCGCTCAAGATAAACCTGGATGCGATCCGCATTCTGGTGGAAAAACTCGACGTCCCTGTGCTAGGCTTCGTCGGTGCACCCTTCACACTGTGTTCCTACCTCGTGGGCGGACCACGCTCGCGTGACCTGAGCGAGGTCAAACGCTTCCTCTGGGAAGAACCGAAGGCATGGGAGCGCCTGGCCGCTTACTGGTCCAACCACCTGGCAGAGTTTTGCATCGCGCAGCACGAGGCCGGCGCCGCAGCGGTGCAGGTGTTCGATTCCTGGGCAGGGAGTCTCTCCCTGGAAGACTACCGCGACAGCGTGCTCCCGTGGAGTCGTCAGCTAATCGAGCGCGTGCGAGCGACCGGGGTCCCGGTCATCCACTACTTCGGCGGCAATCCAACCCTCTTGGAAGCGGTCACGGAGGCCGGCGGGGACGCTATCTCAGTAGACTGGCGCTTGCCCCTCGATGACGCGTGGCGGCGCATCGGGTACGACCGGG
>CAZFLB010000246.1:0-3078 GCA_964518945.1 uncultured Acidobacteriota bacterium
CGAAACATTAGGTTTCGATTGACAACCGAAGGAGAACTTGTGAATGAATTCAAGAAAGTCGAACAATCCGTTCTCCTCTTGAACGATTTACCTACTTACGCTAAACAGAAAACACCTTGGCACTAAACAATGTCGAGCTACATTCCACCTATCCAATCTCAAACAACTTACAAGCTTATTATTGAACGATTTGATCCTGACAGAAACTCTGTGTCCCAAAATGAAACATTCGACATTCCGTGGGTCCCCACCATGACCGTTATTGAAGCTCTAGAGTGGCTTTGTGACCAGGGCATCTACATCGCCTTTCGAGCTAACTGTCGCGAATTCACTTGTGGATCGTGCGCTATGGTTATCAACGGCAGAGCAGGACTTGCATGCGACACACTGCTTACCAACGGTACCACTCTTGCGCCCTTAAAGCGATATCCTGTTTGCCGCGATCTTGTTGTCGACCAAAGCCCGATACGGGACAAATGGATAGACCTCCAACTATGGACAGATACGAATCAAAAACGAGATCCGATAAGCGAGGTCCAACCAAATATCATGGAAGCATGGCACAAACAATATGCTCGTTGTATTGAATGCTACGCATGTCTTGAAGCATGCCCTACCTCGGAATCAGACAGCTCCCCTTTTGCCGGTCCCATGTGGATGCTTCAAATAGGTCGCGCTCGTGCTCACCCACTTGACAACAAGAAAGTGGACCGCGTTGCACAAGTAATGGACCAAGGTGCTGGGCGCTGTGTAAGCTGTTATGAGTGTGCAGAAATCTGCCCTGTTTCTGCAAGTCCTATAAACGAAATCCAAGTATTACGGCGCGCAGCAATTTGGAACAGAATTAAAGGACTTTTCTCATGAATACTTGGAATCGATTGTCTCGAGGACGGAGGAAAGGGATCGGTGCAGTAATGTTCATATTGCATCGTATTACGGGAATCTTACTAACATTTTACTTATTCGCTCACCTCGCCACACTCGCAATCGTTCTCCAAGGAGCAGATGGATTTTCCCGAGCAATGAAAATCATGAATACGCCAACCACAAAAATGCTTGAGCTCCTATTGGTCACCACTGTAGTCTTTCATGGTCTCAACGGCATCCGCCTGGCGATCCTCGCTTTTATCTCAAGCCGAACTTCAATTTCCAAATTACTAGCCTATGCAGTACTTGGAGTCACTTTAACTCTTCTGGTTATCAGTTTTCCTTTGTTTGTTCAATGAAGGACCGAAATATAGATAGCTGGGCAGGTCTCCATATAAGTGGCCTTGTTCTCGCAGCACTCTTATTCGTGCACCTTTTTGCTGTTCATTACGCAAACAATGTGATGATAGTAGGATACTCATTTGAGACAGTTTCGCAGCGCATGAGCAACGTGGCGTACTCGTACTCCCTGCTGACGCTTCTCGTAGTTGCATTGTTTCACGGACTAGTAGGGCTGTATCGTTTTATCGATGACCTTGGTATATGTGGCTTTCGAACACTAAAAACAATTTCTTTGGTGCTTAAGTGCAGTGGAGCACTTGGACTCTACTACGGAATCCGGATTTTCATTGCTTTCACATAACACAACTGAAAATTCATTACTTATCGTCTATCATTCCTACCTGCCCTCCTTGTAATCTCCCTTTCCAAGCTCTTCGCTATAAAATAGTCCGTATAAGGGGAAATATTCATGAATTCTAATACTGTGTTACCTTGTCTATTGGCAGCCATTCTCCTCAACTCAGCCAACTGCCAATATTTTACTAACGAATCCAAAGTAGAAACTTCAAAGACTCCTGAACCTCCAGGCGCAACATGGGAAGGTAAGGCTTTCACGTTTCACAAGATTCGCGAGGACATCTACCAAGCTATTGGCACAGGTAATTTAACAGTAGGAGCTAATGGAGGAATAATCATTAATGAGAACGACGTTATGATCGTCGACTCACATATAACTCCAGCAGCCGCCTGGGCACTCCAAAAAGAACTTGCAACCCTGACGGACAAACCGATTCGATACGTCGTAAATACCCATTTTCACTATGACCATGCCCATGGAAATGAATTTTTTTTCGGTGACCGAAACATAGAGATTATTGGCCACCGTTTCACCCGAGAAAAACTAGAGTCAGGCGAATCCAAATACGGACTCACATGGAGACTGAATGTCGGCGACTTACCCACAAAAATTAAAAACACTAAGTTGGAGTTAGCAGCAATTACCAATGACAACCCTGAATTAAAGGAACAGATATCACAGCAACTTGCCATACTAGAAAACTACCAAACAGCGTCGAATGCTCTGATTCCAACACCACCTACCATCACACTTACAAAACGGTTAAAACTAAATCATGGAAAGCGAGAAATTCAGCTTTTGTTTTTTGGCCGCGGACACACCGGGGGAGACGTAGTCGTTTTCTTACCTAAAGAGCGCGTACTTCTAACAGGAGACCTGTTAACAAGCGGAATCGCATACATGGGAGACGCTTATTTACAAGAATGGGCCGAGACCCTGGAGAAAGTAAAAAGTTTGGATTTCGATGTCATTCTTCCTGGCCATGGTTCAGCCTTTACCGATAGAAACAAAATTGACAACTTCCAAGCTTATCTGCTCGATATGTGGTCTAAAATTGCAGCAAAACATAGCACCAACATCAACGTGACAGAAGCAGCCAAAACTATCGACATGACGAATCACAACAAGCATTATCCAACCATCAATAGCCCCGGCATACCCCAAAGAACTGTTGAACGTGTTTATGCTTTACTTGATGGAACTGAAAAATAAGATTCTTCACCAACTACAGTAAGGCTGAACGCATAGCCATAGCAGCTACAAAACCAATATAGTTGCCAACGGCGTAACCTAATAACCCCACCGCCACGCCAGGAAGAAGCTTTTCAGTAAGACCTCTTGCGCTTGCCATCGCCACAGCCGAAGCTGCTCCACCAACACACGCTTGTGACGCTATAACCAGTGTTCCGAAGTCAAATTTGAGCATCCTACCAAGTCCAAAAAGTACGACACCATGTATCGCTACAGTTATACACGCAAAATAAAAAACACCAGGACCGATACGCACTATA
>CAZFLB010000247.1:0-3823 GCA_964518945.1 uncultured Acidobacteriota bacterium
CAGCTAGCGCAGTGCATACCATTCACGATAATTTCTATCTGTGTAGCATTCGTATCGATCGTGAAAGGTTGTTTCTTTGGACTCTTACTTGATAGTTCGATTGAAACCAAGCCGGAAGATTCTTGGAGCTGACCGACTGATGTCGATAAAAACCTCTCGGGCGACTTGTCAAATAGCGACTTGCATTGCGGTGCACAAAAGTAGTGCTCTTCTCCCTCGTATAGGCTTTTGACTGAGCTTCCCGATCGATCGACGCTCATGCCACATACAGGATCTTGAGTTATCGACTCTTTTGGCGACATCTAAAACAACTCTTATAAAGTCTAGCACATGTGCTTCATTACAACGCGTTTCCATTGCTGAAAATGTAAGGATAGGTAGACACTAATCAAGCTCCTTATTGACTTGTATTTAACAACTATTGTAGCGTTTCATTTAATGGCGATAAGGGAAATACTTAAATTCGGCTCACCGGAGTTGCATGGTCGAGCATCAGATGTCGATGACTTTTCTGAGGACTTGGCCGAACTAGCAGAGGACATGATTGACACAATGTACGCGGCTCCAGGTGTTGGGCTTGCGGCTCCACAAATTGGGGTCCAAAAAAGGCTGATGGTTATTGATATTACTGTTGGCGAAGACCCAAAACAGCTGATTACAATGGCAAATCCGGTGTTGGTTCAACAAGAGGGAAAGCAACGGGAAGAGGAGGGGTGCTTGTCGGTTCCCGGTTACGTTGACACGATATACAGACCGTCTTGGGTCGAGGTGAAAGGATACGACTTAAAAGGGAAAGAAATCATCCTAGAGGGCACTGGCCTTCTCGCAAGAGCATTTTGTCATGAGATAGACCACCTGGAAGGGCGACTTTTTATTGAGCGCCTCAGTATACTCAAGAGGGATTTGGTCCGGCGTAAGATCCGTAAACAAATTCGCCAAGGAAACTGGTAGCCGTACCGGCATATGAGGGTTGTATATATAGGATCTGGTGGTTTTGCTTGTCCATCCCTAAAGAAACTAATCTCCGATAGTTCCTTCGAGGTCTTAGGCCTAATAACTCAGCCTGACAAACGTGCTGGCCGAGGACATCAACTCAAGACTACTCCAACGAAACTGATCGCGAGCGCCCAAAACATTTCAATACGACAACCCCAAGATATCGGCGATTCCAAAATTATTGACTTTCTGAAATCAGCAAAACCAGATTGTATCGTTGTGGTTGCTTACGGACAGATCCTCCCCAAGCAGATTCTTGACATTCCGACAAGAGGAGCCGTGAACCTTCACGCTTCGCTACTGCCTCTTTTTCGGGGCGCTGCCCCCATTCCATGGGCCTTGGCACGGGGAGCCGGCGAAACAGGTGTAACCACAATGTTCATGGACGAAGGCCTTGATTCCGGGCCAATATTAATGCAGCGGAGGGCTGACATATTGCCTACGGATACGGCAGGAGCACTAACCAATCGACTGGCCGTTCAGGGAGCAGAGCTTCTAATTGAGACCCTGCATCGCGTGAAGCAGAACGCTATTACTCCCGTCCCGCAAGACGGTAACCTGGCAACTCGAGCACCGATGATCAATAAGCGGGATGCTGCAATAAATTGGAATCAGTCTGCGGATCAGATAGAGAGGCTGATTCGCGCATTCGACCCTTGGCCCGTAGCGCACACCTGGTTAAATAACAAAGTGTTGAGATTGTGGCGCGGCTCTGCAGTTAGAGCTCACGAAGGGATCTCCCCCGGGAGATTAATAGATATAACTGACCGTAGCATGCTTGTCTCTTGTGGCAATGATACGGCGCTCCGTTTGGATGAAGTACAGCTGGAAGGGAGAAAAAGGATGCAAGGTGCTGCCTTCGCTCGTGGACTCCAAGGATTCAAAGACACCGTTTTCGATTCCAACTTGCAATAGCACTCACAACAAGAGCTGCTCTATCGTTGTGCAATGTAGTCAGGGTAGAATTCAGTTGTGCGCCTAAGCTACTGGGCAAGAGCCGTTTTGGCTGCGATACTTTCTTTTTACATTTCGGTCTTTTTTTTTGTAGACGTAGCCAGATTGCCAGAACACCATTATTTCGGCGGAAGTGAGCCGCTAGTAATTGGTCATAGAGGAGGTACCTCTGAGTGGCCGGAAAACACACTTTTTGCGTTCGAACACTCAATCAGTAAAGGTGTTGACGTAATTGAAACGGACGTGAGAGCAAGTCTCGATGGCGAGTTATTTCTTATGCACGATAGTACGGTGGACCGCACTACTAATGGCAAGGGCGTGGTCGAACTCCTCTCAAGTGAATTCATCGGAAATCTCAGGGTCAAACATTCTGACCCGAATAAAACATTGTTTGTGCCGACGATTGATGAATTCTTAACCCGAACAAATGGCACTCGTTTAAATATTGAGATGAAGGACTTTAGGGACGAATTCGCAAAGAAGCTTTGTGAAAAAATTAAGGAGTATAACCGTGTTGAGTCGGTACTTGTTGCATCACAACAGCACCATCCGATGAGTGCGTTTCGGAAAGCATGCCCGAAAGTTGCTACGAGCGCGACTTTTCGCGAAGTGCTGATGTTTTATTGGCTAAAAAAAATGAGACTAATCAAACTTTATAGAAGCCCGGCAGTAGCTTTTCAGGTCCCTGATGACGAGCGAATCATTAACAGCGAAATGTTCGAAGCGCTACGGTCTTTCAATCTGCGCATACATGTTTGGACAATTGACAGTAGCAACGATATGCGTCGATTGTTGGAGATGGGCGTAGACGGGCTAATAACAAACGAGACCGCTTTGCTACAGAGAATTCTGAACGAGTCAACCAATTAATAACATCTAAAACGTGAATTACAACTATCCTTCTCCAACTCCATCTCGATGTGCAGCTTTCGAAACATTACGTGATGTCATCGGATTGGCTGCAGACCCGGCAACATCGCTACACAGTGCCTCGAGAATGAACCTTTCCGATTCTGATTCCGCGTTAATGACTGAAATCACCTACGGTGTACTTCGCTGGATGAAGCGATTAGACTTTGTAGTTGCCTCCCATAGTAGCCGCAAACTGAAGTCAATCAGCGCCGTCCCGTTGCTAGCATTGCGGATTGGGATATATCAGCTAGAGTTTCTAACAAAGGTGCCTCCTCGGGCTGCGATTGATGAATCAGTTCGTCTCACTAGACACTATGGCAGTGAGCGAGCTGTTCCGTTTGTGAATGCTGTTCTGCGTAGTATTAACCGAAAGACGGTCAATACACCTCTTCCGAAAAAAAACGAAGGCATTGAGAAATATTTAACTGTCGCTCAATCTCACCCAGAGTGGATTGTTCGACGCTACATTTCTCGCCTTGGTGCAGCGGACGCGGAATCATTGTGTAGATTTCAAAACACAAAACCAACAACGGACCTTCGAGTCTCACGAAATTTGTCACTTGAACAAGCTCAGGCTAATCTAGCCAAGGTTGGCATCGACACGTCGCGAATAACACATGTGCCGAAAGCGTTACGTGTAACCCGGGGCCAGGTATTGCGAACGGCTTTGTACCAACGCGGCTTAGTACGAATCCAAGACGCCGGAGCCCAGCTCGTTGCGAATCTGGTCAGTCCGCCTTCCGACGATAAAATTATATTGGACATGTGTTCTGCCCCCGGAGGGAAATGTATTGCGATCGCCGACCAACATCCAGGCTGCAGGATATTGGCATTAGACATCCGGCACAGACGATCTCAACTGACAATGCAACTCACAAAATCGGCAGATATCAACTCGATTTGGATTCTCACCAGCGACAGTACGAAGCTTCCGATCAATACGAGCTTCTCACGAATTCTG
>CAZFLB010000248.1:0-3397 GCA_964518945.1 uncultured Acidobacteriota bacterium
AACGCGGTGATCTATAGCGACGATCACGGTACGACCTGGCAATGGGGCGGTAGTTCTCAGGGCTTCGTTGGTGAGGCGTGTATTGTCGAGCTTGCCGATGGATCGGTTTATATGAATAACCGAAATCATAATCCACGGTCATTGGGGTATCGGTCGTGGTGTGTGAGTCGGGATGGCGGTGAAACGTTCACAGAATTTGGGATTCACAAGGAACTTGTCGAGGGACGGTGTCATGCTGCGGCTACCCGATATTTGGATCCCGCCACTGACAAGTTGGGATGCCTCTTGTTTTCCAATCCGGCGAGTTTTGAAGGCGTTAATCAACACTACAGTCGTGAGATCGGGTCTGCTGCCCGCATGAATATGACAGTACGAGCTAGTTATGATGAAGGAAAAACGTGGCCTGTATCCCGACTTCTGAGACGGGAATGTGCTGGACGAGCCGGGTATTCATCGCTGGTCGTACTGGATGATGGAACCATCTTGTGTGGTTTTGGACATTGGGTCTATCGGTTTAATCTCGCGTGGTTGGAGGCGGATGGTTGAGATCTTGGGTCATTCGTTAGGATCCGGACGTGTCCAATGATGCTTCAGTGACTGAACCAATCCCATGTATGTGTGCGATCTTCGGCTGCGTCAGGTCATGCTGTGATCTTCTGTTAGGGATGCTAGGGTTTGTATTGGTTTCTAGCTAGGGAGTTGTTTTTTTGTGAATGAGCACATCCATTTTGTAGTTGATTATATTGTGAATGAAGGGATGGAAGACGAGTTTCTTCAGGTTGGTGAAGAACTAGTGAAAATGTCCCTTGGAGAGTCAGGAACCCTCGCTTATGAATGGTATACCTCGGATGGGATTCATTATCACTTTTACGAACGCTATTGCAATTCTGAAGCGGTTCTTGCTCATTTGAGGAATTTTGCCAAGTACGCAGATCGATTGGCTGCTGCTGGAAATGCCAGAATCATTGCGTTGTATGGTGATGCGAGCTCGGCGGTGATCGAGGAATTGGGGGGCCAAACTCTGATGGTTATGAATTCCGGGATAGGATTTAATCGACTCTAGGGAGTCCCTTGGCAAATATTGCCCCTTCATTCCTATGCAACAACTAGTTATTGACTGCAATTGTTTTAGATTGACTCCTGGCAGTCCGCGTGACGTATGTTTGGCCCAGTTAGCCCATCATGTTCAGCGGCGCTAATTATTAGTACCCGACGTCGTACCGGAGCAATCTTGCATTTACGATGGTGATCAAGCCAATCACAATGAATAATACAAACGACATGGCTGATGCGTATCCCATCTTGAGGTAAGCGAATCCGTTCAAATAGATGAGAAGGACAACGGTGGTGCTACTAGCTAGCGGCCCCCCCATTTCGTAGACACCACCGGAAGCAGTGGTGGTCATAATAAATACCTGCACAAACATCTGCAGTGCCCCTAAGAAATAGACGATCACCACGAAAAACGTTGTTGGCGCCAGTAAAGGCAGAGTGATTCGAAAGAATGTCGATACACGGCCGGCCCCATCAATCTCGGCGGCTTCATATAGGTGCGGCGGGATTCCCTGTAGACCTGCGAGGTAGATGATCATGTTCAGACCCATGTTCTTCCAAACACTCATGATTATGATTGAAAGCATTGATGTTTGCGCTGATCTCAGCCACTTTAATCTTGGAAGCCCCAGCACTTCCATGCCGTCGTTAAGTAGGCCGAATTGTGGTTCGTATAGCCATAGCCAGATAAGCGAAACCGAAACGAACGAACTAACAACGGGCATGTAGAACAAAGCACGGAAGGTGTAAATGCCACGAATGTGTCGGTTGATGAGTAGTGCCAGTAGCAGGGAGGTGACAATGCCTGATGGCACCGTACCGAAAGCGAAGTAGAGTGTGTTAGTCACCGATTTAGGATATCGATTATCACCCAATAGGTTTACATAATTTTTCCATCCGGCGAGCCGAGGTGCCTGCATGAGGTCATAGTCAGTCAGGCTGTAGTAGAACGACATGATGATGGGCATAATCACGAAGACGAAAAGGAAGATGAGGGACGGGGCTACGAAGAAATAGCCAGCTAGCCCTCCTCGATTTCCGAATCCTAATTTCCTTCGCAGGCTTTTTCTATTAGCTGCTATCGCAGTCATAAGGAGTAATTATGGTCTAGGCGCATTGGCTGTGAGGCTATTGCCAGGGGCCAAATGGGCCGGGTGATGGCACAGAACATGATAGCCTGTCTCCGTCTTCTCCGGGCTTTGCGGTCGGCATTCCTACTGTTTGCGTTGACTTACAAAACGCATTGGCCATATGCATAATACAAAGTGCTAATGGTGGGTCTAGTTCGCGGTGCTTGCCTTAGTTTGGATGGCAGTCTAGATTTCGTGCTGAAGGAGTACACCGCGAACTATTAGCAGCGATTGAGGAGGGCATGTGCCCAGTATCAAATCACGTGTGCCAGCTTATGAATTCCCTCGTGGGCCCTCTGAGCAAGAAGAGGCGCTAAAGTCTAACCCGTTACTTCAAAGGATGAATTTGGCGAGGAAAGCGTTTGCCGGTGATAAGTACCGGCCTGGCTATCACTATGTGAATCCAGAGTCAACGCTCAACGATCCTAACGGACTATGTTATTGGAATGGGAACTGGCATCTTTTTTATCAAGGCTATCCACCAGAAGATCCTAGGGTCCACTGGGGGCATGCAATATCGGATGATCTTGTCCACTGGCGAGACTTGCCTTACGCGATATATCCGGACATTGAGGAATCGTGTTACTCCGGAGCAACGCTTGTAGAAGCGAACCGGGTAATCGCCATGTATCACGGTACCAAGGCTGGAAATATGATTGCGATTTCCGATGACCCTCTCCTGCTCAACTGGTCCAAAATTGCAGGGAATCCCGTAATTCCTATTGTGGGCCCCAGTGGTTCTGACGTGCCCTACTCAGTCTTTGACCCGTGCATCTGGAGTAAGGGGGATTTCTATTACGCCCTATCGGCTGGCACTAAAGCGGAAGGTCCCGCGGGCAAACCACTGCGGGCTAATTATTTGTTTCGTTCGGGAGATTTAGAGCACTGGGAGTATCTGCATCCCTTTGTTGAAAATGATCGCTTTACACTCGTGGGGGATGATGGTGCGTGCCCATACTTCTGGCCGATTGGAGATCGGCATATTTTGCTATTTTTTAGTCATATGAGTGGCGGCCAGTATTTGTTGGGCGACTACGATCTTGATCGAGATAAGTTTATTGTCTCGCACGGCGGTAAATTCAACCATGGAGCCGCCGCTCCATCAGGGGTTCATGCACCATCAGCGACGCCCGATGGGCGTGGCGGAATAGTCGCGATTTTTAATATGAATGCTGGAAAGCCTACTGTTGGTTGGAACCAGATCATGACTCTGC
>CAZFLB010000249.1:0-2586 GCA_964518945.1 uncultured Acidobacteriota bacterium
CTCAGATGTAGATTTTGAAACACGTTTGAACATTGCTAAACCTTTGTTTGGGATGCGTTGGGCGATGATAGTTCTCAACAAATTTTTGCTAGGCTCTACCAACTCTGGCAAAAATGATATAAATAAAGATGTTTGTTGTGATACTGATGTGTTAGACGATCAACTTAATAAGGCTAAAACTTTGTGTGATAGAGTCATCAAATATTGTCCACAGGTTGCAGTTGTTTGATAAATGTCATACTCATATTTAGATAAAAAAGCTCACAAACTACGCCAAGATACTTTTAATGCATTTGTTAAGCATGGTGAGGCTCATCTTGGCGGTAGTTTTTCTATGATTGAAATATTAATTGCCCTATATGAAGAGATATTACTAGAAGAAGACAAATTTATACTCAGTAAAGCACATGCCTCCTATCCTTTATGTTTATTGTTGCAAGAAAAGGGTTTTAGTCCAAGCATATGTACACATTTGGAGATAGACCCAAAAAATGGCATTTACTGTACTACTGGTAGTCTTGGTCATGGTTTGCCAATTGCCATGGGTATGGCATTAGCTCGTTTCATACAAAACAAGAAGGGCAACATTTATGTGCTAATGAGTGACGGTGAATGTCAAGAAGGGACTACTTGGGAATCTTTGCTTATTGGAGCGAAGCACAATCTTAATAACATCAATGTACTCGTAGATTACAACAAAATACAAGCGCTGACTACACTTAATGATGGTCTTCCTCTTGATGATCTTGCACTTAAGTTCAAGGCATTTAATTGGGATTGTGATGTAGTGAATGATGGACATTCATTTGATGAAATAATGGATGTGTTCAAGGGTGGTGAGCGAGGTCGAAAACCAAGGTCAATTATTTTCCATACGACAAAGGGTAAAGGAATAGAAGCGTTCGAAAATGATCCTAGGTGGCATGCAAGAAAAATTAAGGGCGAAGAGTTGGAAATTGGCAAAAAGGCATTGGGCATATCATGAGACGTCGTTTTGGTAAAGTAATAACTGCACTCGCAGACAGGGATGAAAGCATCTATGTTTTGGTTGGTGACATAGGTTATAGGGTTTTTGATGAATTTCGATCATGTCATCCAAACCGATTTATCAACATGGGTGTTTGTGAACAGAGTATGATTAGTGTTTCTGCTGGAATGGCTTTGGAAGGCTTAAAGCCATGGGTATATACTATTACACCTTTTTTGATTGAGCGTCCCTTTGAACAGATTAAGCTTGACATAGATCAGCAGAATGTTAACGTAAAACTTGTTGGTTATGCAGATTATCCTAATCAGGGACCAACACACAGTGAACTAGATGGTAAAAAGTTGATGGGATTGTTTTCAAATATAAGGTCGTTTTTTCCTAAAAATGGTGATGAAACCGAAGAGATGATTGATGAAGCTTATAAGATTGAAGGTCCAGCTTTTGTGAGTCTAAAGAGTGATCCTATGCTTGGTAGTTCAATTACGCAAACTAAATAGTTGTATTGTATATGTAGTATTAAAAGTAAATTCAATTGTATTTAAATATTAGGATTAAGTAAATATTATGGGTAAATTAGTAAATTATGTTACATCTTTGCATCAATCTACCAGCCGCAAATATATTGACAGGATGGTGGATGACAAAGTGTATTGTATGCAAAAGGCAAAGCAATATGCTTTTGATTATTGGGATGGAGACCGTAGGTACGGTTATGGCGGATACAAATATATCCCTGGACATTGGGCACCGGTGGCCCAAACTATTATTGACAATTATAAGTTAACTAATGAGTCTAGTGTGTTGGATGTGGGGTGTGGTAAGGCTTATTTACTACATGAGATGAAATTATTGTTGCCTGGATTGCGCGTAGCGGGGTTTGATATTTCACAACATGGTATTTCAGATGCTAGACCCGAAATTAGGGATCAACTATTTATTCATAGAGCTCAAGATCCATATGATTTTGAAGACGATGAGTTTGACTTTGTAATGTCACTTGGCTGCTTTCATAATCTACGTATCTTTGAGTTGGAAACAGCATTATCAGAAGTAGAACGTGTGGGCAAGCAAGGATATATTATGTTGGAGAGTTACCGTGATGAGCAGGAATTATTTAATTTGCAGTGTTGGGCTCTGACTTGCGAATCTTTTTTTGACCATGAAGAATGGCCTTGGATATACAAACATTTTGGCTTTAGTGGAGACTATGAATTTATATATTTTGAATGATTTCTATAGAGTAGTAAACCAATGAAAGCTGCAATCCTAACAGAAAGTAAAAAACCACTATTGGTGGCAGACGTAGATTTACCATCGAGCCTTAGTTATGGTCAAGTTCATGTAGATGTTCGATATAGTACTATTTGTGGTGCTCAAATAAATGAAATTGATGCTGTTAAAGGTCCAGATAAGTTTTTGCCCCACTTGTTGGGTCATGAAGGTTCGGGAATGGTAGTAAGTGTTGGGCCCGGAGTGACTCGAGTTAAGAGTGGTGATCATGTGGTTTTGCACTGGAGACCCAGCAATGGCATTCAATCATCTACACCAAAATATACTTATAATGACAACCAAATTAACGCTGGATGGGTTACTACCTT
>CAZFLB010000250.1:0-13482 GCA_964518945.1 uncultured Acidobacteriota bacterium
GTTAACGTGTTCCTTGGTGGGTTTGTTAAGGGAGATTAGGTCTGACTTGGAAGGAAGGATTTACCTGCTGATGTATCCCCAGGTCTGAGTCTTATCACTACTGCTCTTCACGGCTGCCAATCCTTCTGAAAACGCGGTTACGAAGCCAAACTGAGGGTCGATGACAATCTTTCCAGTTTTATCAATGAAACCATATTTCCCTGTGTCACCATCACCAATCATTACGAGCGCCTAGCCTTCTGAAAATGGTTATGCGTTTCCAACCTGTTTGTTTATGACCATCTTTCCTGGCTTATCAATGAATCCATACTTTCCTGTGTCAGCATCACCAATCCTCACGCGTGCCAAGCCCTCTGAAAATGGGCTTGCCCGGCCAAACTGAGGGTTGATGACCCACTCTCCCGTCTTATGAGAAGAAACTGATCCATCAATGCCAGTTGAGTCTTTGACTTGCTCACTTCTGACCAGAAACACCATTCCAAAAAACAGAATAAGTGCCAGCAGTAAGGATTTCTTCATTCGTTACGGAGTATTTTGGAAGAACGACCTGAATAGAATTTATATAATAATAGTACGAGTTTCCTTCAGAATTGCTTCGGCAAGGGACAGAGCTGTTGTTGCTGACGTTTTGGGGTTGTCTGGTGCGGGAAGCCCTCTACATTCGACTTTTAGGGACCCAAACAGACCCTCCGCACTAACAGCGCCGACATTATTTGGGGCAACTCCTGGGTCGGCGACTAACTCAATTTGTGTTTGGTCCATCCCAAGACCAGCCAGTGCAACGGTTGCTGCAAGATTTGCATTTTTTGGGAAAAGGCGTGCGGCCTCACGTGCCGGTCCAGTAAAGAGTATTGTTTTTTCTTCAATTTTTGAAAGGTCAAACTCTTTATCGGCTGGAGTACCTACCCATGCTAGGGGTGGCTTTGTCGAGGTGTACTTAACCGAAGATAAGCCACCAATTCGAAGTGAATTTAAGCCATCAAGACCGGCGATTGCACCCGAAGGGATTAGAACGTGTGTGCCGTTTTTATTACAAATTTCTGTTAGTTCAGTTCTCTATTTATCATCTGCCAGTGCACCGGTCGAAATGACTAACAAATCTATCCCGGAAGAAAGTACGGCTTTTCCATATTCTGACACGGCGCCTTGGCCTGCACATTCTGCAACGACGTTGGGGGATAGCTGGACAAGATCTTCAATTGTAGTGACTACGGAGATTGAAGGATCTAACGCCGCCCTTGCCTCTTTTTCTCGGTTTTCTCTGACGAGTACACCGACTATTTTTATATCGTTATTTTTATCGTGTTCATTAATTTTATCTAAAGAAATACGGGCAATGGCCCCATATCCAATAAGGGCTACCTTTTTCATTTTTTTCCTCGGGGTGTGGGTGAGAGTTCCATGATTACTCCACCGTGACCGACTTAGCTAGATTGCGAGGCTGGTCTACGTTGCATCCACGACACAAAGCGATGTGATAAGCCAAGAGCTGTAAAGGAAGAACACTTACCAGAGGAGAGGTTGCTTCAGGGTGTTGGGGTAACTCGATGATTCGGTCACGCTCTGGGTCTAGTACGGGTGGTAAGCGATCGTCGCCTGCAGTTGTAATAGCAATGATTCGAGCCCCTCGAGCCTTTGCTTCTTGGATGTTGTTGGCCATCTTTTCGAAAAGAGAATTGTCAAGAGCGAGTGCAACCAGAGGCATGCGGTCATCGATCAAAGCTATCGGCCCATGTTTCATTTCTCCTGCCGGGTACCCTTCAGCATGGATGTAAGAGAGTTCTTTGAGTTTCAGGGCCCCTTCTAAAGCAATTGGATAGAGATGACCTCTGCCTAAGAACAAGAAACTATCGAAGCCGTAGAACTCCTGGGCAATATCTGTGATCGAAGGGGTCACATCATGAAGCACCTGCTCCATGATGTGAGGTGTCCGTGCAAGCTCTGTCAATTGGTTGCGTCCTTCCTCAGGGCTTAAATGTCCGCGTCTTTGCGCAAGATGAAGAGCAAGCAGGTAAAGCAATACGACTTGGGAAGTGAAGGTTTTGGTTGCAGCAACTCCTATCTCTGGCCCGGCGTGAGTGTAAAGAGTTTCATCGCAAACCCGAGTGGCCATTGAACTCACAACGTTGCACAGCGCAAGAGTAGTCGCTTCTGTTTCGGCAGCAACTTTTAGCGCTCCTAGTGTGTCTGCCGTTTCACCAGACTGTGTAATACCAACGACGAGTTGGGTCTTGTCTAGAATTGGATTTCGATAGCGAAACTCCGAAGCGATATCAACATCGACAGGAATACGAGCTAGTTGTTCAATGTAGAACTTGCCGATTTGGGCGGCGAGCCAACTAGTGCCACAAGCTGCAATTGATATGCGGGTCAAGCTAGAGATGAACTGATTTGTTAGCTCTAATTCGTTCAGGTGTATAAGGCCTGAGTCTAAAGAGTATCTTCCGACAAGAGTTTCGCGGACAGCTTGAGGCTGCTCAAAGATTTCCTTCAGCATGAAATGCTCGAATCCTTGCTTCTCCACTTGGATAGGGTCCCAAGTGATCTGCTCGGGTTGCCGTTCTAGGGCATTGCCATCGATGTCTACCACTTTGACTTCCCCAGCACGAAGGATCACCACATCACCATCTTCGAGAAAGACAGCAGAACGAGTATGTTTTAAAAATGCAGGAATGTCGGAAGCGATGAAGGATTCACCATCCCCAATACCGAGCACAAGAGGCGGTCCATTGCGAGCGCCTACAAGAACATCTGTTTCGTCAGCCGAGAGTGCGACAAAGGCGAACACGCCTTCGAGGTCCTTGAGAGCATCCCTTACTGCAGACTCGAGATCTCCTTCGAAATATTTTTCGATTGTATGCGCAATGATTTCAGTATCTGTCTCAGTGACAAACTTGTGGCCTTGGTCTGAGAGTTCCTTTTTGAGAGTTAGGTAGTTTTCGACGATCCCGTTGTGTACGACTACAATCTTACCGGCGCAATCACGGTGTGGGTGAGCATTTTCCTCGTTTGGTCTGCCGTGAGTTGCCCAGCGAGTGTGACCTACGCCAAAAGATCCGCTTAAGCTTGTTGTAGCCAGCTCCCGTTCAAGGTTGTCGAGTTTCCCCTCTGAGCGGAGGAGGTTCATTCCGTCAGGGCCAACAATAGCAATGCCTGCAGAGTCATAGCCTCGGTACTCGAGAGAGCGAAGTCCAGAAAGAAGGATATCGGCAGTGCTACCTTCGCCGATATACCCGATGATGCCACACATACATTCGTCTCCAGTCCTAGAGAGAGTTAAGTCTGCTTCTCGGTATTTTATCTCGGCAGTAGCATGAATAGGGACAGTAGCCTGTAAGTTATTAAGATCGCTTGTGTCTTTTTTTAGCCCAATCTTTTTTGATGATTTGCCGGTTGCGGGTTAGAGCGAGCGCGAAGGCTGGAACATCTTGGACAATGCACGATCCCGCCGCAATGTAGGCACCTTTTCCGATTCGGACAGGCGCTACAAGTTGAGTGTCGCTTCCAATGAAGGCACCTTCTCCAACGACCGTACGGTGCTTAGATACACCGTCATAGTTACAAGTGATTAATCCGGCACCGAGGTTTGCGTTACGCCCGACTTGCGCATCCCCTACGTAGCTTAGATGCGGCACTTTGGCTCCAGGGCCGAGCGAACTTTTTTTCATTTCGACAAAATTCCCAACGCGTGCGTCAGCACCTATGTCTGAAGCGGGTCGGAGATGGGCGAAGGGTCCTATCGATGCTCCTTTGCCCACTCGGCTTTCGTGGATAATGCAGTGGTCCAGAATAGTTGTCCCTGGGCCGATACTGCAATTTACAAGGTGGCTGAAGCTACCGATGTTGCAGCCTTTAGCAATCCTTGATGAACCCTCAATCCGAACCCAAGGAGAGAGAATAGTTCCTGGCGACACGGAAACTTCTGGGTCAACAAACACGCTTGAAGGGTCTGAGATTAGAACTCCTCTACGAAGGAGTGCCGATATTTTTCGCTGACGAAGGATTCCGAGAGCTTTGGCCCAAGACTCAGCGGAATTCACCGTTAAAAGTTCCTCTTCAGCCCCAAAGAAGTCTTTAGGCTGTAGAGCTGCGGCAAGTTTTCTTAGTGAGGAGACCTTGGTGTTCAGAGAGCGCGCAACAGTTGCAATAGCAACAGGGAAATTACTGTCTTTAACGAGAAGAGCGCGCGAAGAGCGCGGGCTGAAAGAGACAAACCGTTTCAGCGTTCGGCCGCTGATACAACCTATCTCAGGAGTGATGAAAAGCAAGCTGCCGCGTATTGCAGTCAGGTCTCGTGCTTTAATCGTAGCCATACCGACCGGAGGATTTTTTCCCATCCAGGCAACCCGACGGGGTTTAAGAAAGGCGGTTGCCTCGAAAGTACGTTTCCAGACAGGTTTCCCCATTAAGCTGAGGGTTTCGAAAGGATTCGGTTGAGTGCTTAGGAAAACTATGGTGATCATAAGGGTGCCGGTCTTGAGAGAACTTGTTTGCTACAAAACGGAACGGCAATCAAACTCAAGGCTTTGAGTCTAAAAACCGGTGTCATATAAACGAAAACGAAGTCACAGGCGGTGCTTATGCCTCGACAAGGAGTGAGGCGATTCCTTCGCTGTCGCGGACGGAATCGAAGTCATCGTCGAGCTTTGCGGCAATAAGGCTCGAAGGGTCTTTAGCAATAGCCTTCTGTAAATGGTTTTCTGTCTCTGCTGCGTCACCGCTTACAGCGTAAGCTGCAGCAAGGCAATATTGAACGTGGGAGTTTTCAGGATCAAGATCTTCAGCTTTTGATAATTGTTTGATAGCTTGTTCCGGGTCGCCGCTGTTGAGGGAAATAATAGCTGCTGTGGTGAGTTCTTCCGAAGTCTTTGCTTTGCGAGAGGGTGCCAATTTCTTTTCGCAAACCGAAAGGTATGATCGTACGTTGCCCATCAGATCCTGGTCTTCGGAGAAAGCTTCTTGCAGTTGGAGGAATTGACCTTTCGCCTTTTCCGGGTTGCCGCCGTGTAAGGTTTTGATTGCTACTTCAAAAGAGGCGAGAGCTTTTTGGTATTGTTTATTTTCCTTACCTTTAGCCTTCTTCGAAACGGTGTTTTTTGATGCCATTGAGTCTCCTCTTAATTTCGGGCAAAGACGATCTGTGAGCAAGTAGGTCCTATTAAAAACAGGCGGTGCTCAGAAAGAATTCCTTGTCGCTATTTATAAATTATAGAAGTCCAAGCACTTTTGATCAAATATGGTTGTACAGAGCAAAAATTTTGGGGTTATTACTTACTGAAGGCGTTGTACACGTCTCGTGCGGAAAAGCCATGCTCCTTTGCGAGTTTTTTTGAAGCTTCACGACTTGAGAGGCCATCTGCTCTAAGCTTGGTGAAAGAAGGTGCGAGTTTTTTGATAGAGATTCGTGTTGTTTTCTTAGGCGAGGAGCCTACAACCAATGTTAATTCTCCTTTAAACGTCCGCTCATTGGACCAAACAGCAAGTTCGTTGAGGGAGCCAGTCCGGTGCTCCTCGTGCAACTTGGTCATCTCTCGCAGTAAGCAAGCCGGACGTTCTCCATCAGTCGAAGAGAGTTCTTTGAGAAGCCTTGCAATGCGGGTAGGTGCTTCAAAGAAAACAATAGTTCCCGACATCCTGAGCGAGTCTGTGATTGACTTTCGCCTTGCGGCGCCTCTTGGTGGAAGGAAACCGACAAAAGTGAAACTTGAAGTTGGCAAGCCACTAACAGTTAGACCCGCAAGAAGAGCACTTGCTCCTGGGATAGCGCGAATTTCAACACTTTCTTGACGAGCTCTATTGACAAGAATGTAGCCAGGGTCAGAGACAAGGGGGGTTCCAGCGTCTGAAACGAGAGCAATGTCGTTTCCTAACCTTAGCCGCTCTAAGAGGGTTTCCGTTCGTTGGTTTTCGTTGTGTTCGTGGTATGAAATCGTTTTTGTATGAATGCCTAGATGTTGGAGGAGTTTTCGGGTCTGGCGCGTGTCTTCACAGGCGATTACTGAGACAGTCGAAAGAATTTCTCTAGCTCGCGCGGTGATGTCTCCAAGGTTTCCAATCGGAGTCGAAACAACATAGAGTGTTCCTGTCATGGAAAGGAATCGTATCAGCATTGCGAAGCCTAAGCTCGTGTGGTAAGTTTTCTTACACACTTCGTCTCGTTAAACGCCTTCGATTTCGAAATAGTTGCGACGTGACGAAATACACCCTCGCATAATTCGAATGCCCCAATCGGACGAAAAGGGACAACTAAATAACGGGTTAACGATCGTTTTTCCTGCCTATAATGATGCAGGGACGATACCCAGTATGATTATTGGAGCTCGCCTTGTAGCGCGCCAGCTTGTTAGTGATTACGAAATCGTGGTGGTCAATGATGGGAGCACTGATCACACCGCAGAGGTGCTATCCGAGCTGGAAATGACTTTTCCTGAGCTGAGGGTGATACATCATGCGAGTAACCGCGGTTATGGCGGGGCACTACGAACCGGTTTTAAAGCTGCCACAAAAGACTTAATTTTTTATACAGACGGTGATGCTCAGTATGACCCTCGCGAGGTGAAACTTTTGTTCGACGTTTGGGACAAAACTAGCGACTTTGTGAACGGGAAGAAAATCGGAAGATCTGATCCGATTCATCGTGCTGTTATAGGAAGGTTATACCACTGGTGTGTGAGACTTACTTTTGGGCTTTCAATTTCTGATGTTGACTGTGACTTTCGGCTATTCAGCCGGCGTATCTTTGATAAGGTTCAACTGACAAAAGACAGTGGCGTCATTTGCGTAGAGCTGATGAAAAAAGTACAGGACTACGACTTCAGAATCCAAGAGGTTCCAGTGCATCACTTCCACCGAGCTTATGGCAAGAGTCAATTTTTTAATTTTTCTCGTATTGGGAAAACGCTGATGGATTTGGTGCGGTTGTGGGTTGAGCTAGTGATCCAAAAAGCACATCTCAAACGTGTTCAATCATCGCCAAACACGGCGAGACACGAAAAAAAAAGCATTGTTCGGTGAAAAGCCTTTGGTTTCGCGTGGCCGAAAGGAAAGGAACGGAGTAGTAATTGAGCACTCAAATTGTGCAGCGGCGCAAAGAGATCTATCGAAAGACCTTTGAGGCCAAGAAGATTCTTGTTACAGGAGGCCTAGGCTTCATTGGGAGCAATTTAGCGCGCGCGCTTGTATCAGTAGGAGCAGAGGTACTACTTGTAGATTCAATGATTCCTGACTACGGTGGCAATCTTTTCAATATTGACGGTTTCAAGTCCCAGGTGGCAGTGAATAATACAGATGTGCGTGATACTGCTGAGATAGAACGCCTTGTGAAAGGACAGGATTTTCTGTTTAATCTCGCAGGCCAAGTAAGTCATATTGAGAGCATGGAAGACCCGATGACGGACCTAGAGATCAACTGCCGCAGTCAGCTTTCGATCTTGGAAGCGTGTCGCAAGGTAAATCCTGAAGTGAGAATAGTTTATGCTAGTACTCGCCAAATATATGGAAGACCTGTTGTCCTGCCGGCAAAGGAAGACCATCCCATACGCCCCACTGATGTTAATGGTATAAACAAGACGAGTGGAGAAATGTACCATCAGCTTTACCATGAGGTTCACGATCTGCGCACCACATCGCTCAGACTCACGAATACTTACGGACCCCGTCAGCTTGTTAAACACAATCGCCAGGGGTTCACGGGCTGGTTTGTTCGACAGGTTGTGATGGATGAAGAGATTCTTCTTTTCGGAAACGGGCAGCAGAAACGGGACTTTAACTATGTTGAGGATGTAGTTCAGGCGTTTTTGATAGCCGCAGCATCGAATGCCGCAGAGGGCGAGACCTTTAACCTTGGCACAAAAAAGCCAACAACTCTTCGTGAGTTCGTAGAGCTTTTGTTTGAGGTTTCAGAGCGAGAACCGAATTACCGACTTGTACCCTTCCCTAAAGAACGGCAGCGAATTGACATCGGGGATTTCTACACGGACTATGGAAAAATCGAAAAAACTCTTGGCTGGGCACCAGAGACTTCTTTACGTGAAGGACTTACGAAAACGGTTGAATACTACGTCAATAACATAGCGCAATACTTAAATTGAGTAACCAAACGTTACGCTTCAACGACCTCTCACTTCGAGAAGAAGTGCTCAGGCAGCGCGTGGAGAACGCATTGAGTCGCGTTCTGGACTCAAGCCAATACGTCCTTGGCCCAGAAGTGGCGGAGTTTGAAAACGAATTTGCTAGCATGCATGACTGTGTCTATGGCATCGGGACAGCGTCAGGAACAGATGCTCTCAGTCTGGCGCTGATGGCGCTTGGAGTTGGCGAGGGTGATGAGGTTGTCACCTCGCCACTCACGGCTGTTTTTACAGCGATTGCAATTAGCCGGGTTGGTGCAACCCCAGTATTTGCAGACGTCGAAGAAGACACACTCACATTATCACCAGCGCAAACAGAAAGGACGATTACGTCACGCACGAAAGCGATTGTGCCTGTCCATCTTTACGGCAACGCTTGTGACATGGAAGCATTTGTGGAACTTTCTAGGCGAACGGGTGTGGCTTTAGTTGAGGATGCTTGCCAAGCACACGCTGGCAGATATCGTGGCAAGGCAATGGGAAGCTTTGGAGCTGCTGGCGTTTTTAGTTTCTATCCGACAAAAAATCTTGGAGCATTGGGGGATGGAGGGTGCGTCGTAACTAACAACGAGGAATTGGCATCAAAAGTGCGGCTTCTAAGAAATGGTGGACAAACGAATCGCTATACGCATCAAAGCATTGGGCTAAACAGCCGTCTCGATGAGCTGCAAGCGGCTGTTTTGCGAGAAAAACTCCCTTACCTTGAAGAGTGGAATCAGCGTCGGCGGCAACTTAGCATTCTTTACGAAAACGGTCTTTCCTCCAAGATTTGCCGTCCTTTGGTTGTTCGTGAGAGTTCTGGGTCGGCAAGGCATTTATTTGTAGTGCGCACGGAATTGCAAGAAGGATTGCTCTCTCATTTACACGAACAAGGAATAGAATGCTTGGTTCATTACCCTGTTCCGGTTCACTTACAACCAGCCTACCTTTACTTGGAGCGAACAAAAGGAAGTTTTCCTGTTGCTGAGGTTGCCGCACGGAGTGTAGTGTCGCTTCCGCTCTACCCAGCAATGGGAGAAGAGGAAATTACCAGAGTTATCGATGTTGTTGGTAGTTTCAGTGAGAAGACTACATCGAGCAGCGCTTAGCGTTGGATTTGTTGATCTAGAAGCGTGTTGTGGTTGAGCGCTTGGTCCCGAACTTGAAGGAAAGTGAGGAATGTGAAGAAAGCCAAGACGATACCCTGAGTGATTCTGCTTCGGCGCCAGAGTTTCGTTACAACTAGGCTGATTAGAAGACAAGCAACTGGAGCATAGAACAAGTCTTCTTTTGCATGAAGGAAGATCATTGGTAGCAGGGCGGGGTCCTTCAGAATTAACATGGTCAAGTAAGTTAACCCAAGAGAGTAGAGCATCTTCCGGTGGAAACCAAGGGCACCGCTACGAGGAAGGAGTAGGAATCCACCTACCGACAAAATGACATATACAGGGTATCCGTTAGTCAAAATCCGTACGGTATCCCTCATTTGGTTTCGGAGAAAAAAGAAAGAAGCGGGAGGATCGTAAACCGTCCGATCTAAAAGAAGATTCGCTTTTTGGACAGCTTGAACGACATACGGTCCGTAATATAGTGTAAAGGCCAAAGTGAAGCCTATCGTGAGGGCTGCGAGGAAACGGCGAGCCAGTTGCTGATCTTCTTCACCACAAAATAAGAGCAGCGCGAAAAACACAGAGAAAATAGACACGTGGACGAGAGTGGCCGGATAAGACAGCACAGTAAGCATTGTTGAGAAAGCAAAAAACAGAAGACCTCGGTTCGAAAGAAGAAAATTTCTCTGTGAGATCAGAAGGTAAATCCAGAAAACAAAAAAGAGTTGACCAAGGTTACCTGGTGCATGGACGCGATGTGCATGGTGCCAGATAGATATCTCGACGATTAAAAGCAATACTGCAAAGTAACCGAGAAGTCGGTCTTGCCATACGTATCTTGCTGTTAGGAAAATCGGAACCATTATTGCTGCACTAATAAGAACTGCTAGAAACTCGAGTAAGAATCGAGTGTCGCCATGCAGGAAACTGGCCAGATACAGGATTACATAGAAGATAGGGGGATATGGCGCGCCGTACTGAACACCGAAGTGAGGCCTTACGTGGCCGTCGTCAAAAGGATCACTTGAACTGGCGAACCGATACATTTCGTCCAAAGAAAAATTCAAGGTTGACAACCATTCCACTTGAGGAAGATGGTTCCAGATATCAGGGGGAGCGTGATTCGGGAAAAAGATGAGGACGGCATGTAATAACGTTGCGCAAGTAAAGGATCGAGCAAGGAAAGCACTTTCTTTTGTTGTCAAGGAGGACCAAGAAAAGAGAGCTTTCCAAAGCATGAACCCTAAGGGAAAAGTAACCCAAAGGCGTGAAAGTGCCATGCCTGTTAAGGATGGTGCCAGTAGATTGGTACTGCCAAGAATTAAGGCTGCGATCGAGGCGACAATTGTGGCAGTTTGGAAAGAGCTGCCGGTTAAAAGAAAAAAACCAAAACAGAAGATTAGCGAAAGAGCTACGAAAAACATCTTTGAAGATGAGGGGATAATCTGCAGTCCCTTTGATAGAGGTTCGACCTCGATCCAGTCAATTCCAACGCCAATGTCTTTGGGGAGGTGAGAGGGTGACGGTAAGCCGTTTCGAGTGCGCAGTTCGATCTGTAACGGGCCTTCTTCGGCAAGGCCCTGAGGTATTACCGCTTGAATGCCCCCCCAGGGATAGGAGGTTTCGGTGAAAACAAATTCCTGGACGGACTTCCCGTTAACAAAGAGTTCGACAGATCCTTTCAGCCCGAATCGGTGGCAGCGAATTCGGAGAAGAAGAGGGGAGTTTGAAGCATGATACGGCAATTGAAAACGCACATTGCTTGTCGTAATCCGGCCATAGAATTCGATTACTTCCACAGTCCCGTTCCTATGACGGAAGGGTCCTTTCATGCGAGTACGCGGGCTGACGGAAGAAGGGTCGGCGAGAAAATCCCAATCCATTGATCCAAAGTCAAAGCGAATGGGTTCGCTCCGCTGTAAGGAAAAAACATAGATAGCTTCGCCTGCTACAAGAAGTAGTGATAGGACTACAAATTGGGAGAGCCGAGGCGACTTCATGTAGCGTAACCGTACCTTTCGACGCCTAGCTATTCAACAGTGGCGGCGGTTCTCAGGCCAAAGAGAGCGTTCTCTGCATGGATCCCGCAAAGGATTCTAGTCTTTTAAGGAATCGAGAAGAGAGTTCTTAAGGAATATAACCTAGTGTCCGCAATTGCTGGATGGCAGCGGGGTCAAGTTCCTTTATGTCAGCATTTTCTTGACTGCTTCGGTCTACATCTCGTTCAGGATCGTTTGCCATCCAAGTGTTTAATAAAGGTGCAAGTTTTAATCCTTCGCCAGGTAGCTCGTTGAACAAATTGGTCTTTTCGTGGGGGTCGTTCACCATGTCATAAAGTTCGTGGCGGTCTCCTTCAGGGTGCGGAATACGGATTAGCTTCCAGCGATCAGTCCGTAACATACGCCACTTGCCCCGATTACCGTCGAAATAGATCCGCTTTTGCTCTGGAAACATGTGTCTCCGTGGCGCACTTTCTGCAAAAGCGTTTAGAAAAGGGAGCGACCGACCTTGAAACAAAGGAGCTAAACTAATTCCTTCGGAACGTGAAAAAGGGGTGAGGTTCGAAAGCTCAAGCAGCGTTGGGGCCACATCGACGAGGCGTACCTGTTGTGTGATTACGGTATCGGGATGGATGAAACCAGGATATCTAAGAATTAAGGGAACCTTCAGTACTTCGTCGTAGAGTGTGAAATCATGCGTGAAGAATAACTGGTGTTCTCCAAGCGCTTCTCCATGATCAGAAGTTAAGGCAATAATCGTACTTTCGTCAAGTTCGAGCGCCGAGACTGCTTTCAGAATTCGTCCCACATTGTCGTCTGTGTAGGTGATCGCGCCGTCATATAGGTCTCTTAGTTCCGCAAGGTGTGACTCCTTATAGCGGTTGTTGTTGAAGAAAATACTTCCCCGAGAGCGGCGCCAAAAGGCTAGGTCTAGAAGTATCGGGTTTTTGGGATATTGAGGTAAAACAAGATCGTAGTAAGGACCTCCTGGAATATCCGCATATGGTGTTGGCTCAAACGTCTCACGAGGTTGTCCGAGCATAGAGCGCAAGTGTGAGACTTGGGGTTCTTCAGACAGGCCGTTTTGGTAAAGGGTGGAGTAAGGGTAGCTTGGTGTGTAAGGTAGATGTGGGTCTAGAAAGTGTAGCCACAAGAAAAAAGGCTTAGAACTATCCCGTGACTCAAGAAAGTCGACGGCAGCAAGAGATAAGCTGCGTGCGTCGAGACCCGTAGATAGCTTGTTGTTCCGATAAGCGACGAAACCTTGGTCGAGTCCGGATTTTCGTCGCAGCCAAGTATGGCGTGTCAAGGCAACCGTTTCGTAGCCAGCTTCTAAAAATTTTTCGGCTAAGGTCTGATGTTCAGAACTTAGAGTGCCTGGATGATTTCGTACCCCGTGACGTGGTGGAGTTAGACTGGTCAATAAGGATGTTATGGAAGGAAGTGTGAAAGGGGCTTGAGCAATTACCGTTTCAAACTGAGCGCCCTGAGAAGCTAAGAGGTCGAGGTTTGGTGTTGTTCTGCGTTTATATCCGTAAGACGAGACGTGATCAGCGCGAAGCGTCTCTATCGTGATAAGCAAAACATTTGGCCGAGCGTCGATAGGTTCACGGTTTTCACTGCAGGAGGGTAACGTTGATAAAATCGCAACAAATGTGACTTGAACCAGTGTGGGATTTTGGAAGCAACTAGGCATCTAGCAATCCTACGATAAATTCTCGAAAAGTAATTCCCTAGTAGTTTGTTGAACTTCGATGATGTGGTCCGACCTGCGTGATGGATCGACGTTCCAAATGGTCACATTGTACTTTCCGGTGGGCAAGTTATTTATTGAGAAGTTGCCCTTTGAGTTTGCCAAGGCCACGTACGGAGTTGGACTAACAACGATAAAAGCAGCCATGGCAGGGTGAATACCACACGACACATCGTAAACACCAGTCTTATCGAACGTGTGCTCATAGAAACCGTAAGCGGGCGTCGCAACATTAAAAGCTGTCTCACGTGTAAAGATATCAATTACGTGAACGTTGTGGAGAGTATCTTCGCTATTCCTAATATTTACTTTCTGACCAATTTGGACGATTAGGACTTTAGGGTGGAACGCCACGTTGTATTGGTCAAGTAGAGCCACTTCATTTGGCACAGAGAATTGCTGGGGGAGGTAAGGCTCGAAGGTGATTACAGAAGGAAAACCGCCGAAGGCTCGGGGCGCTTTGCCAGTTATTGCTCCGGTAGATGGTGTAATAGTTTTTTCTTCCGGAACTG
>CAZFLB010000251.1:0-4448 GCA_964518945.1 uncultured Acidobacteriota bacterium
AAAGGAAGCACAGAGCTTTGATGCTGCTCGTGCTCGTGACATGGACTTTGTCCGGTTGCAGACTTCATCGTCCATAAATTTCAAACCCACATTCATCGGGAACTTCTTTTGTTCAGGGCTACAATACCAGATTGAACATCACCTGTTTCCTGGTATCTGTCATACTCACTACTCTAAAGTTAGCAAGTTAGTTAAACAATTCTGCCAAGACAATGGCTACCAACACATTAGCTATTCATGGCCCAGGGCAATATGGGAATCGATACAGGTAATAAAGAACCCAAAAACATGCCAAATTTCCAATAAACTAACTGGTGGAAATCTCTCTTCTGCGTAATACAGACTACTTCGGAAGAAGGGCTAGATCTCTCCGCAAAATACAAACGATCTCTGGGCCACCGAAGCGCGTCTCCGCGACCGTCACACCAACAAAAGAAAACCCTTCATTACCCGCCTCAACTAGCTCCTTTTGCATCGTGCCACTTTTTTTAGTCGCAAGTAAAAGGTACTCGGATTTTTTCACTGCAACACTTGGATCTTTCTCAAGGATGACAACGACTTCGTCCCCACCGAACATAGAGCTAAACACAGTTTGTTCAAGGTAAACAAAACCAGCGTCAGATGCGTCTTGCAACTCCTTTTGCATCGTCGAAGTCTTCGAAGTAGCAAGCAATTTGTATGAAAATGAAATCTCAGCCTCAGTGCTTCTAGCTTTTGACATTATGACTACTACTTCAGAACCTCCGAAAGAGGTTTCACCGCCCATGACACCATTAAACCGATAGCCATCAACAGCTGCTTCGTTCATCTCTTTTTCCATCGTTGAAGTCCTATTCGTAGCAAGTAGAACAAAATCAAATGCTCCAGTAGCAACTCTAGACCCATCAATACTTGCGAGAGAAATTTCAAAGGCATTTGCTTTCGAATTTATTCCACTTAAAAAAAACAACAAAATGATTAAACAAGGAACTAACTTCAAGAAAACTATTTGATTCGTTCGCATCAACTCAACTCCTCACATTATTAATTTGCTTCGCAACTGAAATTTGAAACTGCAAGAATTATTCTAATTTATTAAAAAATATTTTACGGCTTCCAAACAGTTAGCAGCAATACCGATTCTGATGGAAGCGAAAAGAACCTACCATCTCAACCGATACTGTACATCTGCTCAATTACAGAAAAACTATTTTCAGCTTTAAGTGTGGGTTGGTACGCCTGGCAGGATTCGAACCTACGACCTACGGATTAGGAATCCGTCGCTCTATCCTACTGAGCTACAGGCGCAAACACTATCATTTCAAGTTAACAATTAGTGCGAGTTGCTGATAAAGCTGTCGGCCTAAACATCTATTTTGCAATGATAAAGCTATGTGTAGTGAAGTACCGTGCCGACATCATATCCTGACAGCTTCTTCCTTCCATTCAAGAAGCCGAGTTCGATAAAAAAACTAAAAGAATCAACTACTCCTCCAACTTTCTCAACAAGTTGAGCCGTCCCCCTTGCGGTGCCACCAGTAGCAAGCACATCATCAACAATCACGATACGGTGACCTCTCTCAATAGCATCTGTATGGACTTCGAGAACGTCAGAACCATACTCAAGCTCATACGTAACTTGAACCGTATCGCTCGGAAGTTTTCCTGGTTTGCGAACAGGTATCAGGGGAATACCTAAATCATAGGATAACGCTGCAGCAAAGATAAAACCTCTGCTCTCGATACCCACAAAACCATCAATCTGCCGAGACCTTAAAGGCTCGGACATTAAATCAATCGACTTTCGAAAAGCAACAGGGTCAGCCAGTAAAGGAGTAATGTCTTTGAACACGACACCTTTTTTTGGAAAATCCTGGATGTCACGAATTAATTGTCGAAATTGTTCCATTTTTTCTTCCCGTCTCCTCTACTCGCACACGAAAGACAACTCTCTCTTTCTCTATAGGCATCGCCGTGACAGTCACGTCATCAACACGCGCCAACTTTGGTCCGTTACGTAATTTTTCGTAAAATATTGAAAGCGCGCCACTATCTCCTTGCGCAACGACCTCTACACTACCGTTTGCTAGGTTACACACATATCCAACAATTCCTCTGGAGGAAGCTTCTTGAACGGCAAACCATCGATAACCAACTTGCTGAACTTGGCCAGAAATAACCAACTTTATAGCTTGCAACATCAGCAAAATACTTTCAAAAATTGTACGCCTTGAGTTTAACACAGTCACAATCAGGTAAACTGCTGTCAGATGGATACTCTTTGGGTGCCAATTGCTCTAGCAGCGGGGCTATTTCAAAGTGCACGCAATGGACTCGCTCGTAGCATTTCAACTGAAATTTCTTCTACACTTAATACCTGGTCACGATTCACCTTTAACTTACCTTTCGCTTTTCTACTTTTTACTACCCTTGTAATAAATAGAGGATTTCCAACATCTTCCCTTTCCTACTACCTATTGTGTGCTGGCACCGGAATAGCCCAACTTCTCGGCAATCTCTGCTTAGTGAAATCATTTACCAGAACTACGTTTGCCAAATCGATCGTTCTTCACAAACTTGAGATTATATTTACGACACTAATCGGTGCTTTATTTTTCGCGGAAATCCCTTCAGTGCTTGGATTATTCGGTATCTTAATAAGCGCACTCGGTGTTGTACTCATGCGGCGCTCGAAACAAGCAAACAAAACTTCAACATCAGAAACGACAATCGATAACCGAGGACCACAACTAGCTATGCTGGCCGGCTTGTTCATCGTTTTTGCTAGTTTTCTTCTTAAAGAAGCAAATCTCGTCCTAGCAACACTCAATCCTAGGATTGGAACGGGCAGGTTCGAAGTCGCTGCGCATACCCTGTTCCACGTAACCTGGATCGAAGTCTTGATTTTGAGTACATGGCTACGATTACGAAAACCGAACGAATTTTCACACGTTAGACTCCACTGGCGACGTATGGCTCTCATCGGATTATTTGGATTTCTAGGAAGTCTCGGCTGGTTTTGGTCATATTCACTAACTCTTGTTGCCTATGTAAAGGCAGTCGGACAAGTTGAGGCACTGGCAGCTGTATTATTCTCTCTATTCATTTGGAAGGAGCGAGAGGTATTCCGTGAGCTCCCAGGAATATTGCTTGTGATTGTCGGAATTGCTCTAGTTCTCATTGGATGAGACTAGTCTCTTGTCTCCATCTAAACAATCGAATAACCTAAGGCAATATGTACACAAGGCGCGAGATTCTAAGAAAACTCGCCGCAACTCCACTTGTTTTGCATCGCAGCAATCATTTTCTCGATCATATCGACGAGGACAAAGACCTTAAATTATTGATAGAAATGATCAATACGAAAAGCTATAGCGGGAGTGGAGAAGAAGGAGCACTTGCTATGCTTCTGGAAAAACGCATGAAAGCTCTTGGGCTTGACACGCAACTCATCGAAGTCGAACCCGGCCGATTTAACGCAGTGGGTCGACTTACAGGAACGGGAAATGGAACCAGTCTCATGCTAAATGGGCACATGGATACAAACCCCGTAGGATTAGGCTGGACAGTCGATCCCTTCTCGGGACTGGTAAGAGATGAAATGATTTACGGTATTGGTGTATCTAATATGAAAGCATCTTGCGCGGCATTTTTAGGTGCGAGCCGAGCCATCGTCAAGTCGAAACAAAGACTCAAAGGAGACCTAACCCTGGCTTTTGTTGTTGGTGAACTGCAAGGGGGAATTGGAACTCTAAAACTTCTTCAAGAGGGGATCTCCGCAGACACCTTTATTGTTGGTGAACCAACTGACCTGTCAATCGTAACGCTTCACGCCGCAAGCTTGACCGTTGAAATAAATACAATCGGCATCACTAGACATCTGTCAAAGCAAGAAGAATCAATCTCAGCAATAGATACGATGTTACCCGTAATTGAGCAAATAAAATCAATGAAGTTCACTGGGACTAATGACTTAGAATCATCAAGCGTCCAGCGCGTTAACATTGGTTCCGTGCGTGCAGGATTAGGCAGAGAAATGCATGACTGGCGTCCTGGTCAAGTTCCGGACTTTGCCACGATACGAATCTCTGTACGGTATGGGCCAGGCCAAACTGAGCAGACCGTAATTACCGACATCCGGCAGCAAATGAAGAAACTCAGCCAAGCTGACTCCAGAATTCACACCGAGGTTATATCTGTAAAACGAAAAGGACTTCCCCCGCCCCGTGCTTTTCAAGTAGACAAGAATGAGCTTATCGTGACAGCTGCTATTAACGCCTATAAACAATCTACGGGGAGTGAACCAAAAGTAGGTGCCGTTGCGCCTTATCGTTATTACGGCAGTGATGCCAGCCACCTCCAGCACCTAGGCAACATGAAGGGAATCGTCTGTGGTGCGGGGGGCAAATACAATACAATGCCAGACGAACGCGTCGAATTATCACAATTTCACGCAGCAACTAGAATGT
>CAZFLB010000252.1:0-6876 GCA_964518945.1 uncultured Acidobacteriota bacterium
CATCTGGTTACACGGACTGGGCGCTGATGGCCATGATTTCGAACCCATTGTCCCTCAACTAAACATATCTAACTCAGCCAGCATCCGTTTCATATTCCCACACGCTCCTATGCGTTCAGTCACCATCAATGGTGGCGCGACAATGCGAGCTTGGTACGATATAAAATCTCTAGACTTAAAAAGGAACATCGAAAGGCACCAATTAGAAGAGTCCCGACAACAGATAGAAAATTGGATCTCACACGAACGTAAACTAGGCATTGCAACCGAAAAGATTTTTCTTGCAGGTTTTTCTCAAGGAGGCGCCATCGCACTTTACACGGCATTACAACCAAATCAACGATTAGGTGGTGTAATAGCTCTCTCATGCTACCACCCAGCCCCCGAAATCATTGCAACCCCTGAAAGTAAATCTGCACTCGACCTGCCGATATTCATAGGACATGGAACTCTGGATGCAATTATTCCCATTGTGCTCGGAAAGCAAACGATGGAAAATCTTCGCAATGCTGGATACACTCCAGATTGGCATAGCTACAAGATGCCACATAGCGTTTGCCCTGAGGAAGTCAAAGACATCTCAGACTGGTTGAGATTTAACCTCTTGCACTGATATACAGGAGCATCATGCGGAAAAACGTTACTCTTATCACTGGAGCTGCAGGTGAAGTAGGTTCCTCGCTAGTTGAAAAATTAATTAACAAGAGTACAGAGCACCTTGTTACGGTGGACCTAGGAACCATTCCGTGCGCTAATAAAAAAAGACATACACACATCCAAGGCGACATCCTTGACGATTCTCTACTTGAACAGCTCGACACAGATTATGAGCTGGAGACAATCTTTCATTTAGCAGCTGTCCTTTCGACAAAAGCTGAGGCGTCTCCAGAGATTGCACACTTTGTTAATGTCGAGGGGACAAGAAAACTTCTTCAATTGGCGTCACAACAATCTCAATGGCGGGACAAAGCTGTTCGGTTTTTATTCCCAAGCTCAATCGCTGTTTATGGGCTGCCAACCATTGAAACTAAAAAACAGTATTCACTAATACGTGAGTGGGATTGGCTAAGTCCCACTACCATGTATGGCTGTAATAAACTCTACTGCGAACTACTCGGTCGATATTTGAGTCGACATTATAAACAGCTATCAGAGGATAAGTTCCGCAAAATTGATTTTCGTTGTGTTCGATTTCCAGGACTTATCAGCGCATTAACACTACCGACAGGCGGAACAAGTGACTATGCTCCTGAGATGCTTCACGCTGCAGCAAAAGGCGAACCCTATCACTGCTTTGTAGCACCCGATGTCCGGATTCCTTTCATGGCGATGCCGGATGCCGTCAACTCGTTGCTCGAACTTGCGAAAGCACCGATGGCATCACTAACTCAACATGTATATAACGTGACAAGTTTTAGCATGTCTGCGGCAGAGATACGAGAGATTGTAATATCAGCTTTTCCTAAAGCACACATTGATTTTCAACCTGACCAAAGGCGTCAAGCTATTTTAGAGACATGGCCGGAGGATATAGACGACTCCAAGGCATCTCAAGATTGGAATTGGAGCCCGCAATATGACCAACATAGAGCTTTTAATCAATACCTCATTCCTCACATAAGAAAACGTTACTCCGAATGACAACCCTACTGAGATTAGCCGCCAGATATTTTGAGTCAACTAAATCAAGGGTTCCTACTGCAGTGATGACACTAACTGCCATGTTCATTGCGTGCCAATCAAATGAACGTTCACAAACTCAATCCTCAGAGTCTCATCTCATAATGGCTTGGGATGCCGTTCACGAACCTGCATCTTTAGATGGCCACATAGAACCCTATCAGCCATCTTGGCTCATTGATTCTCTAATAGCTGACCCCCTTATGATTCTTGGCCCCGACGGGAAACACCACCCCGCTTTAGCTTCTGGTTGGGAATCATCTGAAAATGCAGACAAATGGACCTTCTTCCTCAAAGAAGGAATCATTTTTCAAGACGGAACAAATTTTAATGCCGAAGCAGTTAAATTTAATATAGAAAGGATTCTTGCACCTGAAACACGGTCGGCTGAAATGGCTGCCCAAATTGGTCCAATCAAATACGTTGAAATAATCAACGACTTTGCACTAGTTCTTCACTACGAAAGGCCTTGGGTTAATGTACTCGACGCCTTTCGGCGGGTTCCCATCTGGTCACCATCGGCAGCATCAAAATGGAGTGTTCAGGAATTTGATCGTCATCTAGTTGGTGCCGGCCCGTTCAAGCTTTCAGAATGGGTGCCTAACGATCACGTAACAGTTGAGAAGTGGGACGACTATGGCGGTTGGAACTCCATCAGTAAACGGCCAGGTCCAGCATACCTCGATCGAGTCACTATTCGATTTATTGGTGAAGAGGCCGTCTTAGGGAACATGGTCCGAACAGGAAATGCTCATATTGCAATGAATTTGCCTACTGCATACATCAGCGATTACATTGACAACAATGACTTTCACCTAGTCAAAGGCTTTCAAGCAGGCACAGGTTTATCAATGGTTATGAACACTCGTAACCCACCATTTAACATTTTAGAGTTTCGTCAAGCTTTGCTCTATGGTACGAACCAACTGCAAATCAATGAACTCCTATACGACGGAAACTACTTAATTTCAGACGGCCCCCTTAACAAAGTTCATCCTTGCTATTGGGACAAAAATGAAGGCTACTACCCTTATGACCCAGATAAGGCCCGGGCTCTTCTTGAAAATATTGGTTATGTCGATTCGAACAATAATGGGTTTCGACAGGCACAGGGAGTCGTTGGAGTAAAAGATGGTTCACTTCTTTCTTTTCGTTGGACAGTTTTACACACTGAGGAAATTGGTGAGGCGGTACAAACTCAATGGCGTAAACTTGGTATCGACCTCAAAATTCAGATAGTCCCCGGCCCTATACAACTTGAGCAAGTAAACAATCGAGATTTCGATCTCATGTACATGCGACAGCGTAGCCCTGATCCAATGTTACTCGATATGGTTTGGAACTCTTCGTACGATGTAGTCGGTGGATGGTCATGGAGTGGTTTCATTGACAAACAGCTGGACCAGACAGTCTCCAAGCTACGCACTGTAGCCGACCAAAGTACTCGTTGTGAAATCTCCTACGAGGCCCAGAAAATTATTATGGACAACGCTTTACTCTTACCAACACTAAGTGAACCGATCTTCTATGCGGTGTCTAACAAAGTCACTGACTTCCAATTAATGTCTGAAGGTCAGTTTTTCTTTCTACACAACACACAACTGATTCATTGATGCTAGCCGTATATATAGCGCGCCGTATTGCGCAACTCGTTCCTGTTCTTATCATAATTTCCCTTGCGATCTTTTCTATTATGCACGTCCTTCCCGGTGATCCTGTCCAGCTAATGTTGGCTGGCGCCGAAAGTGGCTCAGTGACTCCTGAGCGACAAGAAGAAATACGGGAACAGATGGGGTTAAATGACCCGTTATACGTTCAATATTTTCGATTCATCGGCGGGGCATTAACTGGTGACTTAGGTAGCTCAGTCCGCCTACGGGAACCTGTTTTAGATCTTATTTTGAGCAGGCTTAGCTCAACACTTGTACTCGCTTTAACCGGAACGGTCGTAGCAATATTTATTGGCATAACGACAGGTTTGTTAGCAGCACTGAAACAGGGTACTTGGATTGATACTGGTGTAATGGTTTTTGCATACATAGGAGTTTCAGTACCGCTATTCTGGCTTGGACTTGTTTTGATACTGATTTTTTCGTTCTGGCTTGATTGGCTTCCGGCGGCTGGTTCCACTGGAGCACTTGCTTTGATACTACCTAGCATCACTCTTGGACTCGTGTCAGCTGGTGTAATTAGCCGGCTCACCCGTTCTTCAATCGCCGAGGTATTAGTCGAAGATTACATACGTACAGCAAGAGCAAAGGGCTTGCCGAAAAAAATCATCTATATTCGCCACACACTGAGAAATGCTCTATTACCGGTACTGACTATTATTGGACTACAGTTTGGAGCAATGCTTGCAGGGACAGTTGTTACCGAAACTGTATTTAGTAGGCCAGGACTCGGACGGCTCGTGGTCAGTGCAATACTTTGGAAAGACTATCCTCTAGTACAAGGAATTGTTCTCTTTATCGCAACATCGTACGTTACGATTAACCTTTTAGTAGATGTGGGTTACGCTTGGATCGATCCACGTGTACGCTATTCAAGCAACCCAGAGTAACCGCTTTGAACCTTTCTAGATATTTGAAATCAGTTCTTAGTCCTAGCTTCCTAATTGGAACAAGTATTCTCTTTGGGTGGACTATAATCGCTATTGGAGCAACTGAGTTCGCTCCATTCGATCCAATGTCTACTGTAGGTGGATCACGGAAACCTCCTTCATCCGAGTTTTTGTTTGGAACCGACAGACTCGGCAGAGACGTTCTAAGTCGAATCATCCACGGCTCACGAATATCTCTACTACTCGGATTTGTCAGCGTATCAATCGGCGCAATTATCGGTACGACACTAGGATTAATTTCTGGCTATTACGGTCGGTTTTTAGACACTGTCATCATGCGCACTATAGACGCAATGCTGGCGTTCCCAGGCATTCTCCTTGCTTTAGTAATCATCGCCGCACTGGGAGCAAGTATCACCAACGTTATGCTCGCAGTAGGCGTCTCAACCATACCCCGATATGCCCGCTTAGTTCGAAGTAATGTACTATTAATTAAAAGACAAGCTTATATAGACCAAGCAAGACTATCCGGCATGTCAGACATCAAGATACTTATCCAACATGTCCTTCCTAACACAGCAACATCTCTGTTTGTGCTATCTACACTCCAATTTGGAAACGCAATAACAGTAGGAGCTGGTTTAAGCTTCCTTGGGATGGGTGCACAGCCACCGACTGCCGAATGGGGACTGATGTCTGCTGTCGGAAGAGAAGTGCTCGGGAGAGCGTGGTGGATTTCTACTTTTCCTGGCCTTGCAATTTTTTCAGCAGTAATAGCTTGTAATTTGCTCGGAGATAGCCTTCATAAGATTATAGACCCACGCCTTGATTCAAACTGGTCTGAATAGGAAAGCTTACAGAGCCACTCAGAGATTCTGATAGGACAGGACTTGCGATATGCTTCTACACTTGACTTGGTAGTTTCATTAATAATTTAGAGAAGGAAACCGATGACAATCGCTGATAGAAACTTTATAGGCATGCAATTGGGTCCCATCAGCCTCGTTGACGAAGGTGTCGATAACCTTCTGGATACGATGTGCGAACGTATTGGCATCAACGTCGTGTTCCTCAGCACAGTTAGCTGGCTTGGTCTAAAAATTGGTCGCAGCATATCTTGGGAAATCGATGGCTGGCCCGATCACGGGATTCCTGAATCCACTAAAGTAGAAGGAGGGTCGTACTTAAAACCTAGACCTCAATACTATCAAAATACTTTTTTGGATGGATTTCGAGCTCCAGATAAGATTTTTGAAGGCAAGGACGCTTTGGAAATGATAATTCCAGGGATTCGGCAGCGTGGAATGAAAATCATGCCAGAACTCATGGAGCCCCTTTTCAAATATGCTGGTCACGGTTCCTCAAATACGATACCTATGGCAAACCTCCCTCAGTGTATAGAGATTGATTTTCTTGGAAGGGTAGCTTCAGAACCATGTCTTGAAAACCCTGCATACCGCAAGTGGTGGCATGGACTGTTCGAGGATCACTGCCGTAATTACGATATAGATGGCATTATGTGGTGTAACGAAAGAAGGAGCCCAATCGATCAACTTATCTCTGGCCAACTGCCAACATGCTTTTGTAAGTACTGCGAAGCAAGCCTTCGCTTAGAAGGAGTTGACATGGAACGGGTCCGAACTGCTGTCAAGAACCTTTATACTTATTTTTCAAATTTAAAAGCCGGAATAGAAATGAAAGATGGCACATTCATCGAATTTCTTCGGCAACTATTAGCAAATCCTGAAATACTACTTCTGGAACGTCATTGGGTAAAGCGAAATAAGGATTTAGACCGTGAGTTGTTCGGTATAACCAAGTGGTGTAATCCGAATCTCGAATTTGGTTTAAACGTCTGGAACCGCAATCATCTCAACCCTATCCGTAAAGCTGAATGGCCATGGGATGAAGTTAAAGAATACGCTGATTGGGTCAAACCCATAACCTACCAACATCAGGCAGGTGGTATTTTCGTGAATGAAATGAGTGCATTTTATGAAACGATTCTGCGCGATGCGAGCCCCAGTGAATGGCAACCCATTATCTATCAAATTCTTGGCATCAAGGAAGGGCCTTTTCACGAGCTCATAGCAACCGGCATGCGCCCAGATACCTACGTCGGCGGACAGTGTCAAGCGACGGTAAAAGCTCTGGATGGAGAGCTTCCTGTATATATGGGTGTAGGCGTGGATGCCCCAAGAACAAGTCCCCAACAAGCAAAGTGTACACCTCAAATAGTCTACGATAGTGTCACCGCAACATATGAAGCAGGCGGTTCCGGTGTAATTTTTTCTCCGAACTATTCCAGCATGCATCTCAGTAACCTAGATGGTGCTGCACGCGCCCTAAAGGACCTTGGACTTCGGTGATCCAATCAAGCCATTTTCTCACTTCTGTACTGAAACCCAAATCATACATTTCTAGATTAGGAGCAAACAATGCCTGAAGCACCCGCATGGAAATTTCAACACCTTCTCCAGGACCTAGCTATCAAAAAACCAGTCTCAGCAATTCTCACTGGTCGGATAATCACTGCCGTTAATGACAGCGTCATTGACGACGGCTACATCATCATCGAGTCTGGGCTTATCAAAGAAGTTGGATCCGACTCAGCCAAACGCTTGGCTGAAGGTATC
>CAZFLB010000253.1:0-8311 GCA_964518945.1 uncultured Acidobacteriota bacterium
CACATGAAGTGCTGTGACACGGTGAGACGCATGGTGTCGTAAGCTACACCAGTTGGAAAGTTAAAGCCCCCGCCTTCGCTCGGTTCCTTTTCATAGCAAGTGACGTCATGTCCTTTCTCCAGCAATTCCTTTAGCGCAATGAGTCCAGACAGGCCCGCTCCAATTACACAAACGCGCTCTTTTTTGGTCATAGATTCGTTTACTCCTCAGTTCACTGAAGCCAAACGTCGGAGTCAAAATTGGTGCCGAAGGGGGGACTCGAACCCCCACAGGTGTTACCCCATACGCCCCTCAAGCGCACGTGTCTACCAATTCCACCACTTCGGCACTAAGGAAGTTGTCCAGAAGGAACGCCATTATAAGAGCGCAGTAAGAGGAACCGCAAGGTTCTAAGGCGGTGGGTCCCAGAAGAAAATTATTTTTGCGCCTCAGCGTCTGTTTCGCTATTGCTTTCTGTCGTAGCTCCTTCTTCTGAAGGGACAGCGTTACTGGAAGCAGGATTTGAAGATTCAGTTTCTGTCGGGGCAGATGCAGGAATACTCGTTTCCGGCACAACAGAGTCTCCGGTAATTGATGGACGAAGGTAACTTAGAGACAAGGAAGTTACCATGAAGATAAATGCCGCGCCTGCTGTGATTTTTGATAAAAGGGTTGCCGTGCTTCTTGCACCAAAGGCTGTCTGGGAGCCTGTGCCGCCAAAGGCACTAGCAAGGTCCTGCCCTTTACCTGTTTGTGCCAGGACTACGAGAATCAGAAAGAAACTAACTAGCACATGTACGATAGTTATGAGAATACTCAACATAATTTCATGTTCTCCGCTCGAAGCCGCAAATTTGGTTGAAAGGTTCGATTTTAAGACTCGCTCCTCCGACCAGTGCTCCGTCGATATCGAACTCCACCATGAGATCATCTATATTATCCGGTTTTACGCTCCCGCCGTAAAGTATTCGGACGCATTCAGAGGTGTCCGGTCCGAAAAGTTCACTGATTTGCTCCCGGATAGATTGGTGCACGTTTTGTGCGTCTGAGGGATTGGCTGTCTGGCCAGTACCGATAGCCCAGATTGGTTCGTATGCGATGACCATGTTTTTCATCTGGCCCTGAGAAACATCGTGCAGGCCCTCTTTGACTTGGCGGGTTACCACATCCAAAGTCAATTGTTGGTCGCGTTCAGCGGAGCTTTCTCCTACACATAGAATTGGTATGAGGCCGTTTTTTAGTGAAGCTAGTACTTTTCGGTTAGCAATCGTATCGGTCTCGCCGAATAACTGGCGTCTTTCAGAGTGTGAAACGATTGTGTGGCTGCAGCCAATGTCTTTTAGCATCAGCGGCGAGATTTCTCCCGTAAAAGCTCCAGCTTCTTCCCAGTAGAGACTCTGTGCTCCCAAATAGATGGGAGAGCCTTCTGTTTTTGCTGCTACTGTGGAAAGGGCTGTATAGGGCGGTGCCAGAATAATTTCAATGTCATCCATCTCAGCACAGCCAGTCACGACGCCTTGAGAAAGGTCGGAGGCTTCGCTAAGAGTTAGATGCATTTTCCAATTGCCAGCAATGATTGGTTTACGAAGGTTCATCGGTCAACACCTCTATTCCTGGAAGAGTTTTTCCGGCGAGGAACTCTAATGATGCGCCTCCTCCGGTGGAGATATGGTCAATGTGCCCGGTCACCCCGGCTTTTCTTACTGCGGCGATAGAATCTCCTCCGCCAACTATGCTTATGGTTTGACTGGAAGCGATGACATTAGCGAGCTTCAGGGTTCCAGTTGCAAAGGCGTCGATTTCAAAAAGTCCCATGGGGCCATTCCATAGGATCATTTTAGCAGCACGAATTGTATCGCTGTATTTATCGATAGTTTTGGGTCCGATATCGAGTCCCATCCATCCTTTGGGCGTAGTTGCAATAGGGCAAACTCGGCTTTTAGCGTCCGCGTCAATTGTTGATGCGACAACATGATCACAGGGAAGTAGTAATTTACTCCCACCTTCTTCTAGGAGTTGGTGTGCTAGGTCTACCTTATCTTTTTCTACAATGGATTCTCCGATTTTAATTCCTTTTGCTGACAAGAAGGTGTAGGCCATACCACCTCCGATCAAAAGTTTGTCCACCCTTGAGAGTAACGATTGTACTACTTCGATTTTGTCGGAGATTTTTGCTCCTCCAAGTATCCCAATAAATGGATGTGGTGGAGAGGCTAGAGCCATATCGAGATAGCTCAGTTCTTTATCCATGAGTAAGCCAGCTGCAGCTTGTGAGAAGTGCTTCACGACCCCAACAGTTGACGCGTGAGAACGGTGGGCAGCACCGAAGGCATCGTTGACGTAAATATCTGCAAAGCTTGCGAGTTCCTTTGCGAAATCAGGATCGTTTGTTGTTTCACCACTGTGGAACCGTAGGTTCTCAAGTAACAAAACTTCACCGTTAGTTAGTGTTTTTAATACCTCGGTGATTGGTAGGCCGGTGGTTTCCCCATTGAAATGAACTGCTTGTCCCAAAAGCTCAGAAAGCCTGTTTGCAACGGGCGCTAAACTGTACTTTGGGTCAGGTGAGCCATTTGGTCGACCAAGATGCGAAGCAAGTACTAATCGAGCACCGGCAGCGATTGCATGACGTATGGTTGGTAGTGCTGCTTGAATCCGGCTGTCATCTTGAATCGTGCCTGCATGAATAGGAATATTGAAGTCGACTCGGATAAAAGTGTATTTTCCGGTCAAGTGCAGGTGATTGATGTTGAGTTTTTTCATTCTGAGATAAAAAAGGAATTATAGCTTAGACGCTTTGCTCGGATCGTTGCTATAATCATTTTTGACAGACAGGCTCGGGTGCAGCTTAGTTCGGGTAAAAGGGAATGGGGTGAGAAACCCCAACGGCCCACGCCACTGTAAGCGGAGAGCCTAAGCTCAAAGCCAGCCAGAGAGCTGGCAGCCACTCTTGGTTTAAGCGCCGAGGGGAAGGCGAGCAAACGGTGAAGCATCCGTGAGTCAGGAAACCTGCCTGAGTCTAGAAGTCGGAATGCTCTTCGGTGGGAAGAGTCCGGTTTTGAGGTAGGTATGAGCGAAACTTCTCCTCCCATAAGGGCGAGGTGTTTTTTGCTCGACCTCGTCTTCGCATCTTATGCGAATTTTTCCGAGCAAGGGACTAGGAGGTCTCTAGTGCGATGGTTGCCGTTTCAGCTGTTGCTGTTTTCGGTAAGTAGCCTTTTTGGGAGTACGGTTCATGTACGTGTCCTAGACCCTCTGGATGGGTTGATTTCGGAGGCGAGTGTCCATCTTATGTTGCGGGATGGAGCGTTTCGACAGACCGTCCAAGCTGACAATGGAACGGCTCTATTTGTGGGTCTTAGTAAGGGTGTGTATGTGCTCTATGCGGAAGCAACTGGGTTCACTAGGAGTGAGTCGGTTCTGTTCAGTCTTGGTGAAGATGAAACCAAAGAGATGGAATTACGTATTGAGATCGGTGTGTTTAAGGAATCGGTTGTAGTTACGGGTGCGGCAAGTCCACAGCTGCATTCGGAGGTTACCAAAACCATTAGTGTAGTCACCAATGAAGAGATTGAGATTCGCGACGAGCACTTTCTTCCGGATGCCCTTAGATTGGTGCCGGGACTTCGAATACAACAACTGGGAGGACCAGGAAGTTTTACTTCTATTAAAACACGTGGTTTGAGAAATGAGGATACGGCCATTCTTATTGATGGAGTTCGGTTTCGAGATGCAGCAGCACCTCAAGGAGATGCTTCAGGCTATTTAGAAACATTTTTGGCAACGGATGTTGAACAGATTGAAGTTCTTAGAGGAACAGGGTCAGCAATCTATGGTACGAATGCAGGCGGTGGCGTGATCAACGTTGTGACGGCTTCAGGGGGAGGAGAGCCGCGCGGTAGTGTTTTGTTTGAAGGTGGTGGATTGGGGTTGTTGCGTACTAACGCTGTTATATCGGGAAGCTACACAGATAAATTGACATACAGCGTTGGTGCTTCCCACTTGAACGTTGCGAACGGGGTGGATGGTAACGATTCTGTGCGGAACACTAGTACTCAGGGTCGACTCCAACTCAAACTTGGTCCGTCCTCTAGTGTTTCTTTTCGGCTATACACGGCAGATGCAAAACTGGATCTCAATGAAAGCCCAGAAGTGATGGGGGCGTCTTCTAGTGGTGTTGTCGAAGCATTGCCCAATGTCAACTTCCGCCCAGCTGCGGACGACCCGGATAGTTATCGAGAGTCAAGCTTTAGATCATTTCTTGTGAGTTACGATCATCGCGTTCATGAAAATATCGGATACACTTTTCGATATCATGGCTTAATTACAAAACGCAGTTTCTTGGATGGGCCAGCAGGGGTTACAGCTTTTGAGCCGGCGACTCAGTTTCGTTCGGAATACGATGCAGCAATCCATACTTTGTCTGCCAGAACGGATTTTCTTTTAGGTAGACACCTAGTGCACGTTGGTTATGAATTCGAAAGAGAAGGTTTTGTAAACCGCTCGTTTCCTGATGATCTCAAAGCCGCATCGGTTTCTGATATTTCTCAGGGTGGGCACAACCTATACGTTCAGGATCAGGTGTCATTGTTTAACGGTGCAATGTCTTTAGCAGGAGCATTCCGTGCTCAAATGCTTTCTCTGGGCGATGTTTCGTTGGAACCAGTTGAAAATGCACCGTACAAGGGTGTAACCATTCCAACTCCGAAAGGCTCACTAACTGGTGAAGTTTCTGGGGCCTACACTCTGGGTAGTGAAACAAAGCTGAGAGCCCACTTGGGTTCAGGCTATCGAGCCCCGTCGTTGTACGAGCGCTACGGAACATCATATTCGTCATTTGGTTATTTAGCATTTGGAGACCCCCTTCTTCGTCCTGAGCGTACAAAAACGTTTGATATTGGTATTGAGCAATCTTTCTTTCAAAATCGCGTTCGTTCATCGGCGATTTACTTTCGTACACGATTATCAAGAATTATCATTTTTGATTTTTCGGGTGCGATTAATCCTGAAAAAGATCGGTTCGGACGTTTTGGAGGATATCGGACGACAGATGGCGGCACAACGGAAGGGTTGGAATTGAGCGGTACGTTTCTTTCCGGTCGAGGCTTGTATATGAATATGTCTTATACGTTTACTGATGCAGAACCACCAGCCGGTGTTACCGAAGAGCAAACAAATGCTTTCATTGTTCCGAAGCATCAGTTTTCCTTGGTTGCCACTCAGAAATTTGGTGATAAATTTGGATTGAGTCTGGACCTTTTGGCTACCGGAAGCTATCTCGCACCAATTTTTGATCCGATGACTTTTGTGAACCGGGTATATCGATTTAGTAAAACAGTAAAAAGCGATCTTTCCGCGAGTTTTTATTTGCCTAAAAACGTTCGACTATTTGGAAAGATTGATAATATTTTGAACCAAGAGATATATGAGAACGGGTTTCGTGTCCCCGGACGCTATGCTCTCGTAGGACTTGCCTTAGAATTCTAATTTTTGTATGAAATTATGAAATTGATACTGTTGTTCACTCTCCTACAAAGGATCATCTCGTTGTCACCGAGCGCTACGGAAATTTTGCATGGAATTGGTGCCTTTGATCGAGTGATAGCAGTGTCAAATTACTGTGAGTATCCTCCTGAGGTGGGATCCCTTCCTCGAGTGGGAGGGTGGACTAATACGAATCTGGAACAGGTCGTTGCATTGAAGCCTGACCTCGTTGTCTTAACTGGTGTAGATGCACAGGCCCCCCTTGTAGAGTCGAAGCTTGCCGCTCTTGGCATTCAAACCTTGTCCGTCTCGAGTCAATCACTTAGTGATATTTTCCTAGCGATCGAGTCGATTGGAAAAGCTGTTGGTAATCAGCTACAGGCCAATGAACTAATTACAAGTATGCGGAAGGAGATTGTTTCAATCCAAGGGCTTACTCGCGACAGGCCTAAGCACTCTGTATTGGTTGTTGTGGATAGATTACCAGGTACACTTCGTGACATTTATGTTGCTACGGGAGGGAGCTATCTTACAGAGCTTGTTGAGATTGCGGGCGGAATACCGATTACACCTCCTGCAGCCCAAAACTACACAAGGATTAGTGCTGAAAGTCTTGTTGCTTTTAACCCAGAGGTCATTTTTGACATGGTCCAAGCTCTTAATAAGACTTCGGTTGTTGGGGGTGGTAGTTTTACCGAGGATGGAAGATCGGCGTGGGAAGTGCTGCAAGTTAAAGCGGTGGAGTCAGGTCGAATCTATCAGATGGAAAACAAGCGTTTCGTCCACCCCTCACAATTTGCTATTGAAACATTGCGTGAATTTGTGCGGATACTTCATCCAGGGATTATTGAGTGAAAACAATTGTCACTCAAGGCCTCGGCTTCTCATATGAGAAGTTGTGCGCGGTCGATAATGTTTCTCTTACTATTGAAAGAGGCCAGTTCTGCGGTTTGATCGGACCTAATGGCTGCGGAAAATCAACGCTTTTACAACTTTTGTCTGGAGTTCTTCGGCCTGAGACGGGGGTTGTTCGGTTAGATGAAAAAGATCTTCAAGAATTTGAACCTCGGGAGAGAGCAGTCGCAATTGGTTATGTCCCACAACAGCATAGTCGAGTGTTTCCCTTTACGGCACTGGAAGTTGTTCTTACTGGCCGTAGCCCTCATACCTCGAGGTTCCAATTTGAGAGTAATTGTGACAAAGAGATAGCGATAGAAGCACTTGATCGTGTCGGGGCTTCTCACTTGTCCGAACGACCTATTACAGAGCTGTCTGGAGGAGAACAACAAATGGTTACTCTTGCTCGTGCAATTGCACAACGGGCTCGTTTGTTGCTTTTGGATGAGCCTGTGGCTGCTCTTGATCTAAAGCATCGTGGACGGCTCATGCGTGTTCTCAAAGATCTGAGGGAGGAGGGCGAACTTACAGCCGTTGTGGTTACGCACGACTTTCAGATGCTTGATGAAAGCTTTGACCAACTGTTTGCGATGCGAAAAGGACGGCTTGTTGCAGATGGTATTCCTCAAGAGGTATTGAATGTCAAAACGCTAGCGGACTTATATGGTGATCCTGGTCTCAGGGTTCGGCGAATTGACGGCACCACTTTTGTTTGGTCGGAAGGATGATAGCGTCTTCAAGAGCTCTTTTACGCACCTTGGTGCCATTGTCAGGAATTCTTTTGGTAGCAATAATCGTAGCCCTAGCAACAGGCTATCAATCCATCCGTTGGTCAGAGCTTGGTAGTGATGAGACCACGCGTACTATTTTTTTTCAACTTCGTGCACCGCGAGTTTTCCTAGGAGTTCTTGTGGGTGGGTCTCTCGCAGGTGTTGGCGCAGCGCTTCAGGCGTTGTTTCGAAATCCACTAGCTGAGCCTTTCACACTGGGTGTCTCTGGTGGTGGGGCGCTAGGTGCTAGCATAGCGATAGCGCTAGGGGTTGGGTCCGAAATCGGCGGTGTCCCTCTGCTTTTCATTTGCTCGTTTGTAGGGGCTCTGTGCTTTGTAGGTGTTGTTTACCGCCTCGCTTCAGGGGGAACTGTAGTGATGCCGGGTGCTCTTTTATTAGCAGGTGTTGTTTTGAATCTTGTAGCGGGTTCTGGCGTTTTAATGATCCAATTTCTTACCGACCCCACCCGAGCACTTCAAATCCTAAGATGGATGGTGGGAAGTTTGGATATCATTGGTATGGATCTTGTGTGGCGTATGGCTATTTGTCTTTTACCAGGACTATTACTTTTGCTTGCAATTGCGCGAGACCTCCATTTGATTGCTGTTGACCAAGTATCTGCATCTGCTCTCGGAGTCAACATCTTACATGTTGAGAGGACTGTGTATGTAGCATCATCTTTGGTTGTAGGTGTTAGCGTAGCGGTTGCCGGCCCCATAGGCTTTGTTGGTCTGATTGTCCCTCATACTGTTCGACTTTTTTTTGGAGAGGATTTACGTGTTATTTTGCCCGCATCTATTCTTTTAGGTGCTGCATTTCTAGTATTGGCAGATACGGTGGCTCGGACATTGCTTGGCGCAAGTGAGTTGCCGGTAGGTGTTGTGACTGCGTTGCTTGGAGGCCCATTATTTCTTTTTATCTTGAATCGTAGGCGCCGGTACACTGCTATTTAGGACATATTTAATTTTTTGAAGGTCAGCTGATGGATGACCGAACAATGAAGGAAGGTGTGATGATGTCGATATCTACGAAGAAAGGCGATGCTGGACAGACAAGTCTTGTAGGCGGCCTTCGAATTTCCAAAGGAGAACTTCGAGTTGAGTCTAATGGTGAGCTAGAAGAGCTCAGAGCAGCCTTGGGTTTTGCTAGTTCGATTTGTCGGGAAGATGAGGTCGTGGAGG
>CAZFLB010000254.1:0-7963 GCA_964518945.1 uncultured Acidobacteriota bacterium
CGAACACAAGAAGGTACCATTAGGTTGCAGGACGCGTTTTGCCTCTTCGACGAGTCTTCTGGCAGCATCAATATGCTCAATAGTTTCGAAGCACGTATACAAGTCGTACGACCTTTCTGCAAACGGCAGTGCTGTGACGTCTCCTCGTGCCGCGCAAAAAACCGCTCTTTTTTGAATCCGCCTTGCAGCATCGAATGCTTCGGTAGACAGATCAACGGAAGTGACGTGTTTCGCACCATGATTGCTCAAAATGAAAGAACCATATCCTGTGCCACAGGCAGCATCGAGTACACGGCAACCTTTCGCAAAACTAGCCGACCAGCGGTAGCGTTCGACATGTTGGTTTCGGAGCCAAGGGGATGACCACCTATCTAAAGAAAGACGTTCCATCTAAATTAATTATATGCGTAGTTACTCCCATGCTTCTGATACCGTTAATTTACGAAAACTTATATGGGTGGCTACCAAGAGCGCATGCTACATCGGATGTTCTGATACTTGAAAATTTCGAAGACGAACCACTCGGAGAATCGCTTCGAGATTGGAAAAGTCGGCGATTTGGAGGGAAAAAAGGAAACCGCCTGTCTAGAGGACCTCAAGTTACGGATGGTACTCATCCGTATCAAGTAGTTCAGGAAGAAGGAAATCATTTCTTAAGAGTTGAAGATCGTGGTGAGAACGTGATGTTTTATAAGGAAATTCGTTGGGACACTCGAACTTACCCGTATATCAGTTGGCGGTGGCGAATTCGGGCGGTTCCAGTAGCAGCGGATGCACGCTTCGAAGACTCAGCGGACAGCGCAGCCGGTGTTTACCTTACCTACCGCCGTAAATTTGGTCTTGTTCCTGAGACTGTGAAGTTCATTTGGAGTGAACATTTGAACATTGGTTCGGCCTTTCGAAGATCTGGTATAGGAATGCCTTGGACTGTTGTAGCGGGTGTTGGAGCTGCGAACCAGAGTGTATGGCATCAGGTTGTTTTTCATGTTGGGGATGTTTACGACCAGACGTTTGGGGGGGTTGGTGCAACTCGGCCACTTGGAGTTGCAGTGCTCTCAGACGCGAACAACACTAATAGTTTTGCTGCAGCTGATTATGACGATATTGTTGCTTTGCGAGAACCGCCTTCTGGCGTAACTGTAAGTACAGTTACGAAGGTTCTAAGCCTTGAAAATTGACAGGTTGGTTTACTTGTGTTAGATTTCTTGCTCCTATCTAGTTTAAATAGAATCACTTGCGCCGTGTTAATCCATATTTGAAAATGAACGGAGACTCTACGGGCGCGCCGGACCAGAGTTTGGCAGCCAGTCTAAGCATCTCATTCGTTTTTCCTGCGTTTAATGACGCTGGAACAATCGCAAGTATGGTGTTGAGCGTGCGGCGCAGAGTGCGCCGCCTTACTAGAGATTTTGAGATAGTGGTTGTGGATGATGGAAGTCAAGATTCCACTCATTCGATTTTAGAAGACCTGACAATGGTTGTTCCAGAACTTCGGGTGTTGACCCACGATGAAAACAGGGGATATGGCGCAGCTCTCCGGACTGGGTTTCAAGCCTCTTCGAAGGAGCTAGTTTTCTACACCGACGGAGATGGCCAATTCGATCCTTGTGAGTTTGAGAAGTTGTTGTCTAAGTTAGCACCGGAGCTCGATTATGTTAGTGGATATCGTGTCCGGCGAGCGGATCCATTATTACGCGTTCTAGTAGGAAATCCATATCATCGTTTTATTCGGTTCGCGTTTTCATTACGATTGACAGACATCGATTGTGATTTTCGTTTATTTCGGCGGCAAGTATTAGACGCGATTGAACTCAAAGAAACTGACGGAACGATGTGTATAGAGTTGTTGAAAAAGCTTGAGGATGGCGGCTGTCAATTCGCCGAGGTTCCTGTTGGACATTATCGTCGTATCTACGGTCGAAGTCAGTACTTCACAGTGAAAGGGGTGCTCCATTCTTATGCGCAGCTGTTTCGCTTATGGGTGCGTCTAGTAATTCAGAAGCGTCACATCGAACCGTCACTGCCATCTTTAGCGAGCGTTCCCGCACAGGATGATTGAGGGTATAGAATCTAGGACGGACTGCTTTCAAGGCAGCGTTTCCTGAGTTTTTTGTACTGTAGAGGATGGCTGTAGTTTGGTACGATCGAATTCCAGAGGTCAGGCGTGAAAAAAGCTCTTGCGGGTTTCTATGCGCTGAAGTTGGACCGGCTATTTTACCGGCTCTGGCGATATAACCCGATAGCACTAGTTCGTTTGTATGGTCATCACGCATTTGATCGTCGTTTCGGAGTTCTGACGAGAGGTTATAGTGACTTGCGTTATGAACCTACTCCAGTCTCTGCGTTTGAGCAATTTGTAAAGGCCCTCCGAGAGGAGGAGGCTAATTTGGACGATTTCGTTTTTGTTGATGTTGGTTCAGGGAAAGGAAAGGCTGTACTGCTGGCATCCAATTATCCTTTCAAAAAGGTAGTAGGTGTTGAGCGATACGAAGAATTTCATCAAACAGCGCTCAAAAACATAGGGAAGTTTTCGAAATCAAAATGTCAATGCGAGTCAATAGAGCTCGAATGCATCGACGCGGCTTATTACAGTTGGCCTATCGAACCTCTCATACTTTATTTTTTCAACCCGTTCTCAGTAGACATCCTTAAGCAAGTTCTCTCGAATATAGAGGTTTCAATAGAAAAGCACCCACGTCCTTTGTACATCATCTATTACGCACCAATTATCTTCAGAGGATCTCCGTGGGACCGGAGACGTCTTTTCGACGAGTCGAAGCATCTGATGGTAGTAAAAGCCGAGAACGATTTTACTCTTTACCGGAGTTCTTATAGAGAGGCGGATGAGAAGATCCTATGAAAATGTTGTTTGTTGTGATTGCTCTTGTTGCCCAGTTCACTGAGGTGACTAAGGAAAGCGGGATTGATTTCATACACGATCCAGCAGCGTCTGGTGCTTATTTACTTCCGGAAATTACAGGTTCAGGTTCTGCGTTTCTTGATATTGATAATAACGGCAAATTGGACATTTATTTAATGCAAGCTGGTGGTGGTGGCAATAGATTGTTTCTGCAACGAGACGAAGGGGTGTTTGTTGATGTCACGAAGAAGTCTGGTCTTGGCGACACAGGATATGGAATGGGAGTTGCTGTTGGAGATATAGATAATGATGGTTTCGTTGATATCTATGTGACTAACTATGGTCCGGATAAGTTGTACAAGAATGGTGGCGATGTGAATTTCACGAATGTTAGTGAGACATATGGAATCAAAGGGGACGCTTGGTCAGCCTCCGCAACATTCTGTGATTATGATTCTGATGGGTATCTTGATCTCTATGTGACCCAATATGTGAACTATGATGAGGAGAAGTCGTGTAGTCACTCAGATGGTAGTAAAGATTATTGTTCTCCTCAAGTTTTTCCAGGAACATCCGATGTGCTCTACCGAAACGAAGGTGGGCTAAGGTTTATCGATGTTTCAACTCAGGCAGGTATTCGTGAAGCCCGGTCCCCAGGTTTAGGGGTCCTCTGTGCTGATTTAAATAGCGATGGGCTATTGGACTTTTACGTTGCCAATGACGGTGAGGCAAACCAACTTTGGGAAAACGAGGGTGACGGAACGTTTACTGACGAGGCTTTTGTTTTGGGAGTGGCGCTTGATGATCGCGGTCAGCCTGAGGCCGGCATGGGTATAACTGCAGGAGACGTTGATGCTGACGGTGATTTAGATCTGTTTATGACTCACATTATTAATCAAACCAACACTCTTTATCTTAATGATCCAGAACTCGGTTACGAAGATCGCTCTACAGCATCAGGGCTGGCAGCGAATAGTTTAGCTTTTACGGGATTTGGAACTGGATTTATTGACTTTGACCATGACGGAGATTTGGATCTTGCTATTGCGAATGGGCGGGTGCAACGGCACCCACCTTTACCAGGTGCAGTGATGTCTTCGTTTTGGAACTCCTATGCTGAACCAAACCAGCTTTTTGTCAACGATGGGATGGCTATGTTTGAAGACGTCAGCGGATCCTTGGAAGATTTTGGAGAAACAGTGGAGGTTAGCCGAGGGTTATCGATGGGTGACTTTGATAACGACGGAGACCTCGATTTACTTGTTATGAATACGGCATCGAGTGCTCGATTGTACCGAAACGATGCGATAAAAAAAGGGGATTGGTTGGTGGTAAGAGCGTTTGATCCAGAAAGGAAACGAGATGCTCACGGAGCGCTCGTTCAGTTAGTTGTAGATGGCAATAGCTATGTTCGTTTAGCGAGCCCGGGATACAGCTATCTTGCTAGTAATGACGCTAGGGCACATTTTGGACTCCCTTCAAATGCCCTTATTGAAAAGGTAATAGTCATCTGGCCGGACGGTAAAAGCGAGTCGTTCAGAGATATTGAGTCGAATAGCTTTCTCGTTCTTTCTAAGGGGACTGGATATTAATTTTGTCAAGAAAACATCTTCGGAACAGAAAAGTATCATTACGCAGATGGTCGTGGATAGCTGCAGGAAGTTTAGGGCTAATTGTTTTTGTTGTGAGGGTTGTGTTTTTGAGGACGTCATTTTCTGTTCCGAGTCCTGATACGACATCGATGGAAGTGCAGGTCGCCGAGAAGATTTTATCGACACGTAATGCTGTTGAAGAAAAAACGAACTCACCTTTTTTGTGGGGAAGGCTTGGTATGGTTTTTCAAGCGCATGAGCTATTCGAAGAAGCGATTGAAAGTTATGCGAAAGCTGGCTCATTGGGTGAAAAAGATTATCGATGGCCGTACCTCGAGGCCCAATGCCTGAAAGAACTTAGGCGGCTCGAAGGTTCTTTAGAGGCCTTAAAAGTAGCGTTAGATTTAAATCCTAACTATGCACCTCTGCTTGTCTTCGAGGCGGAGCTCTACGAACAACAAGGAAACGTAGCTAAGGCACGTGCTTCTTACCTCAAAGCTTTGGATACAGACAGCGGGTGTGTACCGGCATATTACGGGCTGGGGCGTTTAAGTCTAGCGGAAGGGAATAGCATAGAAAGCAAAAAATACCTAGAGAAAGCGTTAGAACTGGCACCACTCTCGGGCGCAATTCACTCTACGCTAGCACGATTGCATCGTCGTCTTGGTGATCGGGAAGAGGCAGTTCGATCAGCAGCTCTTGCGAGAAAGCTTCACCCAGAAATCCCATTGAATGATCCGGTGATGGCTGCTGTTGCGGAGGAGGCGGTTTCGGTTGTTGGGCTTCAAAATCGGGCTGTTGAAGCAGAATCGCGTGGCGAATCTGGGCGAGCGGAAGCTTTGTTAAGGCAAATGATTGCTCTTCGGCCTGGGGAGTCTGATCTTTATTACAATTTAGCAAACAACCTGTCTCGTCAGGGTCGTCTTGAAGAAGCTGAAGTAGAGTACCGTAACGCTATTAAAAAAAGACCCGATCATGTTTCAGCGCTCATTAATCTAGGAAATGTTCTAAGTCAACGAAATCAATTGGTTGCAGCAGAAAAATTGTATAAGGAAGCTCTGGGGTATGAATCTGATCACCCGGGAGCTCTAGCAAGCTTGGCAAAAACTGCTATTCGTCGAGGAGAGACACAAAAAGCCGTAAAATACTTAGAGCGCGCTATAGAACAGGACCCAAGTCGTGCCGAGACACATTACGTTTTGGGTCAAATTTTCCGCAATGAACGTAGGGGTTTAGAAGCGGCGTCTTCTTTTCGGCAAGCCGTGAAGCTTGCTCCAGAGCGAGGAGACATACACATTGATCTTGCTGTTACGTACGCTCAACAAGGCCAGTTCGCTGAATCTTGGGCACATGTTCGTGAAGCGGAGGGATTAGGCTTTTCTGCTCCTGTTGAGTTTCTCGCAGCCCTTAAGAAAGCTCAGCCGGAGATATATTGAGTGTATGTAAGGTGTAATCCGGTCGCTCGTCCAATGAAATGGAATTTAATCCAAATAATCGTACATCGATTGGGATGGTCAAAGCGTTTATTTACAATGCTTTCTTAGAAACCCTTGTTTCACAGTTATTTAGAGAAAATGAATTTACTCTAAAAGTTGGCACGTAGATTGCTTTATAACTTGTCTAGTTTAATGTCTAAATTACGGATCCACGGAGGAAATAACACAATGTTAAGGAAAACCATCGTGTTCTCCTTGGCTTGCTTGCTCGTAGCTGGATTAGCTTTTCCCCAGCAGAGTTATGGCAGGTTAGAAGGAGTCGTGACGGACGGCCAAGGCCTTGTCTTGCCGGGCGTCAATATCACGTTAACTGGTCCGCAGGGCGATACTTTTGCGACATCTGATGTCGATGGAAGTTATCGGTTTGCTCAGTTGTCACCCTCGACCTATACACTCTCTTTTGAGTTGTCTGGGTTCCAAACAGTTATCCGCGAAGGGGTGGTTGTGTCATCGGGAAGTACATTTTCGATTGACCAAGGCCTAGAGCTGGCCACTGTAGCCGAAACAATCACGGTTACTGGTGAATCACCTATCGTCGACGTGAAAACGACTGGTGTGTCTGCTACCTTTGATAAGACACAGTTGGACGAAGTACCTTCCGCAACTGATATGTGGGCTGTGTTAGGTCAAAGTCCTGGCATCAGGATGCGTGGATATGATGTGGGTGGTTCGCATAAATCACAACAGTCCGGATACGAGACATTTGGTGTTCGTAGTCAGAACCGGATCATTAATGAAGGCGTTAACACTACTGAAGGTACGGGTGGTGCAGGTGGATACTATGACTACTACGCCATCGAAGAATTTCAGGTTTCGGCACAAGGTGCTGATGTTGAAATGGATGCGCCAGGTGCCCAGGTTGTTGCTACTGTAAAGAGTGGTGGTAACAATTTCTCAAGTTTGATTAACCTAGATATCGAGCCGGCTGGTGATCAGAAATCGCCGTTCGTAACCGATAACATCGACTCAGAGCTTGAAGGTCGTGGTGGGTCGCCTTCGCCAGTACGTGAATTCTTTGAATTTCACGTAGACATTGGTGGACCTATCATCAAGGATAAGGCTTGGTTTTATGGTGCTTACAACTACTTCAAGATCGATCGTGTCATTTCAGGTCAGCCTATAGACCAGGCTACGGATATCGGCCTTTTTGACATGCCGAGTGCGAAGGTGAATTTTCAGCTTACTGAGAGAGATCAGTTCATTGGCTACAGTCAGTGGAGTCTTAAGCAGAAACCTTATCGAGGCCTTTCCGCTTCGATTCCTGCTGAGTCAATCAGAGCTCAGGATAGTTGGACTTGGCTCCACAAAGCGGAATGGCAGAGAGTATGGAGTGACCGTATGTTCTCCAACATCTTGGTTGCACATTTCGGTTTTGGTTGGCCAATGGTTCCTGCGGTGGATCCAGGAACTCCTACGGCGCCGGGTCGCCCAGCACGTATAGACATATCAAGTGGTGATCAACGTGGTTCAGGTTGGCAGCCATTCACTTTCTTCCGCTACAAGCCACACAGCACTGGTCAGTTTAACTACTACATTCCAGATGCAGCAGGAAGCCACGACATTAAATTTGGTTGGGACTGGCAGATTGACAGTCGTCAATTTGGTTGGAATACAAACTCTGGCGCCATTCGGTACAGAGACAATTCCGGCAATGGCCCCGCACCATCTACATCACAAGATCCGGGACAACTTGGAGAAGCATACGAAATTCAGTTCTTTAATGTTCCGACGTTGAATGATGACCGCAACATGCACACTGATTTCTATGTGCAAGACACATGGACCATGAATGATCGTGCAACAGTGACGATTGGTTTTCGTTTTGGAAACCAGGATCTCTTTTACTTGGGGTCCGACCAGGCGCCGTGGCTTGACGACCCAGCGATTGGTGTCTCCTTTACTGGAGGTACATTCTCTGGAGCAGATTTGGATTCATGGAGCTACGTCCCGCAACGTATGGGTATAACCTATGATGTTACTGGTCGCGGACAGACGGTGTTGAAAGGCTACTACGG
>CAZFLB010000255.1:0-3503 GCA_964518945.1 uncultured Acidobacteriota bacterium
AAAGCCAGTGTTTTGAACTGCCCGCTCCAGTAAGGCTGAGAGTCTTCGCCTCGGGGGGCTAGAATGACGTTCACGGGGAGAGACTGGAATTCGTGTGTTGCGACAAGCAAAAAACAGCACACTACTCCAAAAAGAAGGTATCTCATCTGTATGATTTTCTTGTGAATGGAAATTGGTCCGACAATCATGCAGATGGTGCATCATAAACTTTCATTCGAAGGTGCTGCAACATACGGTTGCTGTAAAGTCGTATCAGTAGTTTCTGTGGACCATTAGTGATTACCAATGAGATTGCTGGAATCTGTATCATTCTATTTATTGGACGTTATGGTTGTGTAAAGATAATAGGCTTAAGGAAGTACTCTCAGCACAGGATTTGAAATGACAAAGCTTTCGCATGAGGCAGACATCATTGTTATTGGTGCCGGTTTTGGAGGACTTGCAACGGCACTTCGGTTTTCAGAGCTTGGAGCGAAGGTAATTGTTTTAGAGAGTCTTCGGTATCCTGGTGGGTGCGCTAGCACATTCTCACGGAATGGTTTTAGTTTTGAATCAGGTGCTACGCTTTTCAGTGGTTTTGGAGAAGGTCAGCTCTTTCGTCGGTGGATAGACTCTTATGAGCTAAACGTTAACGTGATTTGGCTAGATCCTGTAGTTCAACTGCGAGCTCCGAATCTAGAGATTGCGATTGGCAAAGATCGTGACGCATTAGTTGCTGATTTCATGGCGCTACCCGGCGCGCCAAAAAGATCCATCCATAATTTCTTCGAGTTGCAAAATCAGGTTGCAGATGTTCTCTGGTCTTTACTTAGAGATGTCGAACTACTGCCTCCTTTTAAATTTTCACAGCTTATAAGGCATGCATTGAAATTTCGGGACTACTTCCACCTGTTGCCTTTAGTGGGGAAATCATTAGAGGAAGTTCTTCTGGCCAAAGGATTGAAAGACTATGAGCCCTTAAGAGTATATGTGGATGCGTTAAGCCAGATCACCGTACAGTGTTCTGCTAAAGAAGCGGAGTCTCTCTTTGCTCTTGGAGCAATGGACTATTTTTTTCGCGGGACGGGTCATGTTGTTGGTGGCATCGGTCGCTTGGCTCACGGTTTAGTTGATGCTATTGAGGGGAATGGAGGTCAGGTTTTATTTGGATCCGAAGTTCTACAAGTGGAACAACAAAGAGGTACCTGGTCTGTAAGGAGTCGAGTTGGTGAATTCTGTGCTAGGACAGTGGTAGCGAATGTGCTCCCGCAAAATCTCTTAAAATTGACAGGAAAAACATTTGGAGACCTTCCGTTGATTGATTCTTTAACCCGTGAGGTTGAGTCTGGCTGGGGAGCTTGTATGCTTTACAGAGTTGTCCGAGTCCCGGATGAAGAGTCTGAATTTCCTAGACACCTAGAACTTGTTAGAAATCCGAGAGAGAAATTTATAGAGGGTAATCACGTGTTTTGTTCGATGAGCGGGGCGATGGATAAGGGTAGAAGTCCTTATGGCTATAGAACTTTAACGGTTTCGACACATATTCCCGTTCAAAAACTGCGACATAAAAACCATGTTCAACAAGGAGAATATGTTTCGAGAGTTCAACAAACGATGCGGGACACTATGTCTTCTCTGGCACCGGAGTGGGAACATGAAATTTTGTATGAGGGGACTGCATCGCCCCGAACATTTGAACGTTTTACCGAACGATATTCCGGTTATGTTGGGGGCATACCTAGACGTGTCGGTGTCCATAACTACCGTCACTTTAAGCCTCTAGAGGTACTTCCCCAACTTTACCTTGTGGGTGACACTGTATTTCCAGGACAAAGCACTTTTGCGACAGCTATTGGTGGGTACAAGCTGGCAGAGTATTTGAGTGACTAGTCCATGGAAAATCGAAATATAAAGCGAATAGCGTTTTGGGGAGCTATGATCTTGTGACTAGGGCTTGGAAAGACATCTAATATTCGACTTTGCAATGTAAAAAAACAGTAAGCTGAGTTCTTAAACAAGGAATAAAAAGTATGGAATTATTTGGTCAGCACAGAAGGCGTCCTGCGGCTTGTCCGAAATCGCCCAACTGTGTTTCCACGAACGCACAAGATCCGTCTCAAGCAATGCCTCCGTTGCAGTATCGATTGAGTGAAGAGCAATTGCGTTTATATTTACGTTCGATTATTGATGCTTATGGCCGTTCCCGCGTTGTTTACGAAGAACAGTTTTATTTTCGTGCGGAGTTTCGTTCTGCTTGGCTAGGTTTTATCGATGACGTTGAGTTTTTCATCGATCCTGACTCCAAGACATTGCATTTTCGTTCTGCGTCCCGAAAAGGCTACTGGGATTTAGGGGCCAACAGGCAAAGGATGGAAATCATTACACGAAGACTTGTTGACATCGTCGGAATTGAATTATGCCCCAGCTCTTAAGAGGTGTTTTATTACTGCTAGTTTACGTTTATTACAAAAGATCTGATTTCTAGGGGTATGTGTCAGTCTTTTTTAAATCGATAATGGGAGACTATCCATTCTGTACCATTATTAAATCCCCAGAGCTCCGAACAGGTGATGAAAAAAACTTTCCAGCGTGTAAACCAGCGCGTCCCTTCGCTTTTCCCATAAACTTCATCGAATATTGAGATGATTTCGTCACGGTTTTGGTACATATTCTTGAGCCAGGCTTCTGCAGTATTTTTGTAATGTTTTCCGGAAAGAGTCCAGTGACGTTCAATGCTCAAGTCATTCTGAAAATAAAGTAATAAGTTGTCTGAAGGCATTGTTCCGCCGGTAAAAAAGTTACGAGCCATCCAGTCGTCCTCGTGATTGGTTTCGAAAGAGTACGCGAACCGGCGATGAGAAAAGATGTGAACGAATAGCTTGCCTTCTGGTTTGAGCCAGTGCGAGATGTGATTCATTAACAGTTCGTAATTTTTCATGTGTTCGAACATTTCGATTGAAAGGATTCGGTCGAACTCTTGTTCGGTGTTGAAGACGTTGATGTCTGATGTTGTAACTTGGAGATTATTGAAGCCACCGTTTCGAGCGGCTGTCTCTATGAATTGGCGTTGAGTCTTAGAATTGGATACTGCTAATATGCTACAGCTTGGATAACGTTCTGCCAGCCACAAACAAAGCGAACCCCAACCACAGCCAAGATCTAGGATGCGCATGCCGTCTTTAATTTCTGCTCTTTGTTCATAGAGTGTAAGCATTTCCTCCTCGGCTTGTTTGAGATCCTCCACCCCATTAGGCCAATACCCAGAACTGTATTTGGCGCGAGGTCCTAGCACTTTTTGGAAAAAAATGGACGGAACCAAGTAGTGTTGTTCGTTAGCTGAATCAGTATCGATTGCAATGGGGCTATGTTTTAGTTGGTTTATAAAGTTGGAGAGATTGTTTTGTTGCTGTTCAACGCTATCAAAAGAAAATTCGTTCAACCGGTTACGCAACAGCTTACGAATTCCAATTCTAATGAATGTTTCAGGGAGAAGGTTCTTTTCAACCAGTTGGAACGCAAGTCTC
>CAZFLB010000256.1:0-3213 GCA_964518945.1 uncultured Acidobacteriota bacterium
AACCGAAAACGGTAACCGTAGAGACAATTAGTGGCGAGCTAACGGAGATTGATTTAAAACTCACGCGTCTTTGGAATCCTCGGGAAGAAGGTTGGTATTCGGGAGACCATCATTATCACATGAATTACGGCGGTCCTTATCGGCTCGCGCCGAAAGACCTGGTTCTACCAGCGATGGCTGAAGATGTGGATGTGGCGACACCGTTGATGGCTAACCTCCAACATCGCTTCAATGATTTGGAATTTTTTCGTGGCCAACGAGTGTGGCACGATTCCCCCTTAATTGTATTTGGGCAAGAGGTCCGGTCTCACTTTTTAGGACATATCGGAATAGTTAATATACAGTTACCATTTTGGCCTTGGTATTGGGGGCCAGGATATCCTGTTTACAATCGTGATGACCGTCCCAATGTTGATGTCCTGGACCATGCTCGGACGGGAGGTGGGATTAGCAGTTATATGCACCCTATTTCTGTACCTGACCCTTTTCGGGATCACGATTCACTTCGTTCTATTGGGATCTCAGTGATTCCGGATGCTGTTCTTGGAGATCTTGATGCACTGGAAATCGCTTGCCTCTGGACGAGTGAGATTGGAACGTCTCAGCTTTGGTACCATTTTTTAAATGTAGGCGCTCCTATAGTAGCATCAGCGGGGACTGACGCAATGGTTGATTTTTATCGCACGATGGCAGTTGGAACTACAAGAGTTTATGTGAAAATAGACGGTCAGTTTAGTCAGCATAGTTATTTTCAGGCTCTGAGAGATGGGCATAGTTTTGTGACTACCGGTCCTCTTATCGATTTTATTGTTGATGGAAAACTTCCAGGGGAGGTTGTATCTTTCAATGGAGGTTCGGTTGAGTTTAGCTTGCGGCTTTCTTCGTCGATTAGGGTTAATAATGTTGAGATACTAGTCAATGGGGCAGTAGCGTGGAGTGACCGGAGTCCGTCTGGATTGAGCGAACACATCTATCAAGGGCAATTGAGCTTGCCAGAAGGTGGTTGGATAGCAGCACGAGTTTATGGTGGTGTCGAAACGTGGCCAGGAATGAATGGTTTCCCTTTCGCGCACAGTTCTCCAACTTGGGTGAACAAAGTGGGCAGCATAGACGAAATGACTGCTAAAACTTCAGCCCTTGAACTGATACGTGCACTTGACGTCGCTGAGTCGCGATTTAAAAAAGGTTACGATGGAATTACAACACCAAGGCTTGATAAGCGATTCCGTAAGGCTAGAGAAAAGCTTAGGCATCTTACATTAGAGCATTGAGACTTTGGGTTTGAAGCTTACGTCAAGTATTTACCTGGATGAGTTAGGTATTGACTATGAAATACGTGCTTTCTCGACAATGACGGAAAAAGGCGCTGCAAATGTTGCAAAAGCCCTTGGGTTTCGGCCTCATCAAATGGTCAAAACTCTAATTTTTGAGTCCGGTGAGGGGGAGTGTGTTTTGGTCATGGTTGGTGGTGACCGAAGCGCCAACTCAGGTAGTTTTAAAAAAGCTATCGGTAATCGAAACATTAGAATGGCGCGTCCTGAAGTTGTTAAGAAAGTCACGGGCTATGAGGTTGGGTCCGTGCCCCCGTTTCACTGGCAAACACAGGGTTTCCGATCGTTTATTGATGAATCACTTATGAGTGAATCGTTGTTGGGTGTTGGGAGTGGTGTTTGGGGTCAAGAGATCATTATTACAGCGAATAATCTTGTCAGGGCGTCTGAGGCGATCGTGGTGAATCTGACTGTGCCCGATCGAACTTTAGCGTAATTATGCCTAGAGTGATTTTAAAATGGTTGTAACTCTCTTCTTAGTAGCTGTTTCTTTGCTCGAAGCTCAAAATTTAGACCGAGAAGTTATGAATGTTTGGTTGTGTCCGCTCCATCAAGATGAGCAGGCTACGCTACTAATGAAATGTCCTGTCTGTGATACTGAGATGGTTGAGCGTGCACTAGTGTCTAGCTACTCTTGTCCAATGCATTTAAACATTGACGAGGTAAATGAGGGAAAATGTCCAATTTGTAAGATGGGGCTTGTTCCGACGGTGCGTGAGCTTCAGTGGTTCTGTCCTGATTCACCTCAGCTAGTTAGTAGTGTTCCTAAAATGTGTGCTGATGGGATACCTATGGAGGTTCGCAGTTTACCGATGGCACATGGTGACCATAATCCGAAGCACGGCGGCATCTTGTTTATGGCACCCGATGGTTATCACCATTTGGAGGGTACACTGAGTGCTAATGGAGAGTTCCGTCTTTACCTATATAACGATTTCACGCAACCACTAAAAACAAACGGATTTATGGCTCGCATTGATAGTTTTGCTCTGGAGTCTTCAACTCAAGAAAACTATCTTGTGTCTGGAACAAATCTGGTTTCTGAATACCCGGTTGAAATTGTTCTGTACGTACATTTTCCTGAAGCACATGGATCTGAAGCGCGTTTTGATTTTGTGTTTACAGAAACAATGGTAATGGGAGGGTTGGCAGAAGATAATTTAATTCTCCCAGAATTTAGAATACCTGAAACGGCAGATGATATTTTTGAAGAAATTATGGAGCGGGACGCAAGAATACGTTACTTGATAGCAAATGGGGTCTGGCCTGATTTATATATACCCGCACTTGAAGCTAAAGATTTGGTACTTGCTCTTGTTGAAAAAGAGAGAGCAAGACTTGCACACCCTGGGAAAAAAATGGTCAGGGCGGCTTGGTTGCTGGATGTTTATGGTGACATGGGTAACCGTATTGAAGTCGAGAAAGCTTATCAATTATTTAATCAATCGATAATGGAGTTGAAAGCGGCTCGTGAAAATTAAGCTGAGTGTGTGTTGGGTCTTTTTACTGTTGTTTTCGTCAATGATAGTGCAAGGTCATGAATCGAGCTTGTCTGAATTTAATTTTCGGAAGCATGTTCGTCCGATATTTGCTAAGCATTGTGTTGGCTGTCACAGAGTTGGTGGTGCTGCACCTATGTCCTTGATGGAGTACGGAGAAGCGGTTCCGTGGGCTAATTCTGTGAAATTGCAAGTGCTGAATGGCACGATGCCTCCGTGGCTACCTATTGATGGGATAGGCGACTATCGACATGTCCGTTCGTTGACCGCATAAGAGTTGGACGTGATTGTTGTTTGGGCAGTTGGGCAGACGCCAGAAGGCGAGCCTTTTTCAAGGGGTGAGCTGGAATTGTATGAGCAATCTGAAGTACCTGGAAGGGATA
>CAZFLB010000257.1:0-7915 GCA_964518945.1 uncultured Acidobacteriota bacterium
AGTTTGTGGATGATTTTCTCTGCCTCCCATACAAGAAGTTCGTCATGCGTTGCTATCCCAACATAACAACCTGCTTCGAGTAGTTCGTGGAGTAGAAGAGAATAGTTTTTTTGAATGATTTGTCTGTCGGTGAACGCGTGCTCGGGTGGTTCAAGATATACGCCTTTACACAGCCGAACGTTTGCTTGGATCTCCTTTAGACGTTGGATGTCTTTTAAGCTTCGCCGCATGCGTGCTTGGATCACGCACCCTACATTTTCAAACTCCTTACGTAAATTGAAATAAAGATTAAGCGTCTCGTCAATCGTAGGAGAATCCTCCATATCCAGACGCACGAAGCTCTGGTGCGACGTCGCATGCGCCAGAATGGTTCGGATATTTTGATAACAGAATTCTCTATCTAGCTGAAGGCCTAAATGTGTCGGTTTAATGTGGATATTGCTATCTAATTTTTGGGTTGCGATAGCGTCTAACGTCTCTTTGTAGTCTGCAACGGCTTCTTCTGACTCTTCACGCTTGCTCACAAACTCGCCGAGAATTCCAGATGCCACCATGAACCCTTCCGAATTGAGCGATGCGATAACATGTAATTGTTCCTCGAGAGTTTCTCCTGCGATATATGGGCCAGCGAAAACTCGCACTAATGGTTTTGGCACGATGGGTAGTGTTGCGGCAACCAATGTGTCGAAAAGACTCATAGTTTGTACCAATTTAGAATCAGGTCGAGTGCTTTGTTTGTTGTGTTGTCTAATTGTGCGACCGGTGCCCTGGCGAAGGCATTAGTTAGTACGCCACGACGCTTGAGCATCTCCTTTCGTATGCAAATGCCAACCCCAGGCTGAAATTCAAATCGCATCAGAGCTACGTGACGATAAAAGAAGTCTATAGCTTCTTCTTTTCGTCCTTCGTTCCATTTTTTTACTATTTCAACAAGAATTTTTGGGTAGGCGAATCCTGTCATGGCACCGTCTGCTCCTGCAATTAGCTCTTCAATTAAATAACTGCCTCCTAATCCTCCAAAAATATCAATACCAATGTCTTTTCCTAACTCTCTGATTCGTGCAGTTTTGTAGGGCGTGGGTGCATCCTCGAGTTTAATTGTGCGAGCTTGAGGAACTTTTCTACAAATATCGACAAGGAGTGAAGCTTCCATGTGATAGCCCGATATAGGAGGAAAGTCTTGAATAACAATAGTGAAATCAAACTTTTCAGCAATTGTATAGAAATGGCGGCGAATGTATTCAGAGTTTAGTTTGGCCATCATAGGTGGGCTTACCATTACTCCTGCCGCACCTGCTCTATCCGCTGCTCTACAATACTCTAGACAAGTGTCAATACCTGTGCCAGTTGCGCCTACGATAACGGGAACTCGTCCATCTGTGTATTTCATTGAGTCGTCAAGGATAATTTGGCGTTCTCGATCTGAAATCCGAGAAACTTCACTGGTAACACCAAGAGCTGTAAATCCAGACACACCGTCATCTATAAATAAATCGATCGCACGTTTTAGACTATTGGTATCAAAGTCACCATTTTCATCAAACGGTGTGGGCAATACTGTATAAACGCCTTCAAGTTTTAACATAACAATATTTTTGTATCACGACTTGCGAGAGAGAGCGAGCGGATTTACGATCTAATCATTATGAGAATTCATTTAATTTCAAAAGAAGAAGTTAAGTTAGCTGTGAGTATGGACCAAGCGATTGAAACTGTTAGCGGAGCCTTTGCACAGCTTTCGAGAGGTAACGTTAGCGTTCCTATTCGCACTCAGCTCAGTGTAACAGACTATGACGGGTTGGCTCTTTTTATGCCCGGGTATCTAAAGCAAACAAATGAGCTTGGCGTGAAAATGGTGTCCGTGTATTCGAATAATCTTAAATTGGGTATTCCTACCATCAATGCTCTGGTAACTTTACTAGATGCTCAGACGGGAGTGCCAACTGCGGTTATCGAAGGGACTTATCTTACTGCTCTAAGGACTGGAGCTGCTTCTGGAGTGGCGACTGATTTGCTTGCACGAAGTAACTCAAAGTCTGTTGCGATTCTTGGAGCAGGAGTCCAAGCGAGAACTCAGCTTTTAGCAGTTTGTGCTGTTCGTTCGATTGAAAAGGTTAGCATCTTTGACAACCAAAGAGCTGCAGCTGAACTTTTTGGGAGCGAAATGGCTGAGATTGTCAACATGGATATAAATGTTGCTGACAGTGCAGCAACGGCGATTGCTAATGCTGATGTTGTATGTACGGCAACGACATCGAGTGAACCTGTTTTTGAGCACTCTGATCTAATGCCTGGTACACATGTGAATGCCATCGGTTCTTTCACGCCACAGATGCAGGAGTTACCTTCTGTTACAGTTAAGGAAGCGAAGCTTATCGTTGACTCTAGGGAGGCAGCTTGGGCAGAATCTGGAGATCTAATTATTCCACGAAGTGAAGGTCTTATCTCGGAGAAAGATGTTCATGGGGAGTTAGGAGAAATTGTTAACGGTGATAGGCTTGGGCGAACGACTGATGATGAGATAACACTTTTTAAGTCAGTAGGAAATGCTGTCCAGGATGTTGCGGTTGCTGGTTGTGTCCTGGCTCAGGTAAAGGAAAAAGGATTAGGCACTGTCGTGGAGCTGTAACATTGAAGAAAATTCATTTAGATTACGGAACTAAGGGACTGGAAATTGAGCTCCCTGATGATCGGACAACAGTGGTTGAGCCAAATTATCCGAAGGGTGTAACAAATCCGTCTGCAGTGCTCTCCAATGCACTGAACTCTCCGATTGGTTCGACAGTATTAGAAGAACTCATAGGAAAGAAGTCTGGTCAGCCAAGGGTGGCTATCGCAGTTTGTGATGGGACCCGTCCACAACCCCGTGAACTCATGTTACGCGCTTTGTTTGAAGCTGTACCAAGTTTGTCCCCAAAAAACGTCGTTATTCTGGTGGCGACAGGTACTCATAGAGCAAATACGAAAGATGAACTGCGAGCGATGCTCGGCGACGAAGTGGTTTCTCGATATCGTGTGATAAATCACGATGCACGTGATACTTCCAATCTCAAGTTTATGGGGAATACGTCTAGAGGTATTCCTGTTTGGTTGAACCGTGAATGGATCGAGTCGGAGGTACGTGTTACAACAGGTTTTGTCGAGCCCCACTTTTTTGCTGGATTTAGTGGGGGGCCGAAGTTGGTGGCTCCAGGTTTAGCTGGACTTAAGACGACAATGATTCTCCACGATGCTCGTCATGTTGGTGATTCCCGAGCGACTTGGGGAGTCACTGAAGGTAATCCCATCCATGATGATGTTCGTGAGATCGCAAAGATGACAGGTGTTGACTTTGCTTTCGATGTAACACTGAACGGGAACAAAGAGATAACAGCTGCATTCGCGGGTGAAATTTTTTCTGAGCATCAGCGCGCGTGTCAGAATTCGAAAGATGAAGCTATGCGCGAAGTTGCTAGGCCTTTTGACGTTGTTATAACGACAAACTCGGGATTTCCGTTGGATCAAAATTTATATCAATCGATTAAAGGAATGTCAGCCGCAGCTAAAGTTGCAAAGCCGGGTGGAGTGATTATTTGTGCCACAGAATGTCGAGATGGACTTCCTGAACATGGTGCTTATGCTGATCTTCTAAAGAGGAGGAATTCCCCTGAGGAGCTTTTGGAGATGGTTCATGAGCCCGGTTTTTCAGAGCCTGACCAATGGCAGGTTCAAGTGCAGGCTCAAATTCAAAAACGTTTTCGTGTAATGGTCAAGACGAATTTTATTACTGCAGAGGTATTGCGTTCTGCTCACTTTGAGCCAGTCGATGATATTGCGGAAGTCGCTATCGCATTAATTAATGAAGCGGGTGGGCAAGGAGAACTCTGCGTTCTTCCTAGGGGACCACAAACAGTTCCTTACATTGGAATACTCGATGAATGACAACCTGTCGTTTAGCCACTATCCGGTAAGAGCGATACCGGTTATCATTTCAAGCCTCAGAAATAAGCTGCTCACTTGGAGATATATACATGAAGTTGATTCGATTTGGTGAAGAAGGTAAGGAGCAACCGGGAGTCCTGCTTCAAGATGGAACTGTGGTTAATGCTTCTGTGTTTGGTGAGGATTACGACGAGTCGTTTTTTGAAAATCGTGGGATCAAACGAATTAGACGTTGGACCAATATGTTTGGACACTCAGCGCAAAAAGTTCGCATGCCTATACGCTTAGGCCCTCCTATAGCACGTCCTAGTAAAATGGTTTGTATTGGGCTTAACTATCGTGACCATGCTAAAGAGACTGGTGCTGAAATTCCTACAGAACCCATAATATTTCTTAAAGCAACTTCAGCATTAACCGGTCCTTTTGATGATGTTTTGATACCTAGGGCTGCAAGTAAAGTTGACTGGGAGGTAGAGCTTGGTGTTGTCATTAATAGCAGGGCTAGCTACGTCACCGAGAATCATGCCTCTGACTATATTGCTGGTTATGTCTTAGCCAACGATATATCCGAAAGGAGTTTTCAACTTGATAGAGGTGGACAGTGGGTTAAGGGTAAGAGTGCAGATGGTTTCGCACCACTAGGTCCACATGTTGTTACACCTGATGAGTTAGGAGATCCGCAGAGCTTGAAGATGTGGCTTTCGGTAAACGGTGAGACTATGCAAGAAAGCACAACTGCTAATATGATTTTTGGCGTTCCAAAAATCATTAGCTATGTTAGCCAATTTATGACATTGCTGCCTGGTGATGTTATTAGTACTGGAACCCCAGCAGGTGTTGGGCTTGGTCGGGAACCCCAAAAGTTTCTTCAACCTGGTGATGTTATTGAGACTGAAATTGAGGGCTTAGGTAAACAACGCCAGCAAGTTGTTGCTTGGAAGGGGAAAAAACGTGCTTAAGAGGAAGCATGGTGCTATCTGAGAAGCACCAATGAATCTAAGTGCTATGTTTGGTTTTGGTGCTAGGTAGGCTATTATCTTGAGTTTTGAATACTTGCTTTGGTTTACATAAGTCTTTGCTGAGCTTATACGTCGATTTGTATTGTTTCCTGTTCTGATGTCGCACCTGATGGTTCATTCATCATTTGCTCACGATAGAGTTTTTCCATACGTAGGTCTTCATCAGTCCGCTCTATTTTGCTTGCTTCACGAGCAAGGCGCTGCTCGTCACGAGCGGTTTTAGCAATGCCTTTTTCATCAAGGTCGGTTTGCACCCCTTTGTTGACATCGTCATCTCGTAGTAGGAGTGAATGATTGTCACTTGTAAGGTTAACATTTTTGTTGCCAGCATAAATAAGGTGGCGGCCGCGTTCTTCGTACCACTTGTTTAACGTCGCACTCATGTGCATCTTTTCGACGATTTGACGCCATCCGACCCCAGTGTTGTAAGCACAGAAAGAAATCTCACCTTCCTGTGTTGCGTAAGGAATGATGCATTGTTCCGTGCGCCTGAAATCGTAATTGAATAGATCTTGGAACCACATGCCGGTTATGAATAAGAAATTCCATCTGTCTTGGCGTCTTTTCTCGATGTCTTCAAAGGTTCGATCATCGGTGACTTTGCCGTAGTCCCGCTCTGTCACACCATAAGTTTTGTCGAATTTTTCGAAAAGTGCGAAGAGCGTAAACTGTGATGGAGAGTTAAAAGGATTGTAGTTTCTCATGACAGAAAGGCCCATACCGAGTGCTGATAAAAAAGGACCGCGAGCTGCATCATTAATTTTTTTGACGTCCTCAGCAAATCGGTCACCCCTTAGGAAAGAGGCAACGGGGGCAGCTTCCTTTGTTTCTTTGTCTACCATGAGTGGCATTCCCACTCCACAGTTGGGGTGGCAGCCGCAGTTGAATTGTCCCCAGTCTTGTCCAGGACCTTTAACTAGATCGGCCCAATCGGAGAACGTTCCTAGAAAGGATATGGGGTACCAATCACGTGAAGGTTCTCCGAGTCCGGTTTGTTCTTTTACGTCATGAGCCAGGTGAGACAGTGTGTATCGTTGAGCAAGCCTACGCTCATCCGTGATCTCTTCGTCACGTCCCGTAAAAGATACCGGTTGAAAAGCCAAGAACGGAATCTTCTTTGGGTTGTCTAGAGCAAATCGTATCAGAGAACCTACTTGCTCATTGTTGACACCATTGATGAGAGTGGTAACGGGGACAATTTCCACGCCGTTCGTATGGAGATTTTCTAAAGCCTGCAGTTTGACATCGAAAAGGTTACCGACTCGACGGTGTGAGTTTGCAGCATTACCAATTCCATCGAACTGAAGATAGGCAAAACGAAGCCCAGCGTCAGCAGCCTCACGTGCGAAATCGATGCTTTTAGCAAACTCGATGCCATTTGTCGCAGCTTGCGTGCTGGTATAGCCAATCTTTCGTGCGTAGCGCACCGCATCAAGAAAGTAAGGGGACAGTGTTGGTTCACCCCCGGAAAATTGCACAGACATCTGTCTTTTGGGTTTGATGGTTGCAGCATTATCGAGAAGTGTTTTTATGTCATTCCACGTTAATTCATGCACGAATCCCACTTGGTTTGCGTCCATAAAGCAAGGGTCACACATCATATTGCATCGATTTGTAAGATCGATTGTTAACACTGAACCGCGACCATGCTTGATAGTGCTACTCCCGTGATCATGAAGTTTCTCATCGTTATGAGCACGAATGTCTCTTCCAGGAAATACAGCTTCTAAATGTCTGAAGAAATCAACATCTATGGACATTAGGTCTTCGAAGTGTCCATGAATGGGGCAATCCTTGACCATAAGAATTTCCCCATCACGCTCTATCACTTGAGCTTTGATCTCACCAACTTTTTCATTCACTAGCGTTGAAACTTCACCTAGCCCGTTAATTATTTTTTCTCTTGCTTCAGGGATACATTTTGGACATAGAGAATCAGTTGTCCTAGGCCATCCGAGTGTTGGCTTTGTCTTTTGCCATGATTTGAGAATTGGTTTATCTGACCAAGTAGGTACAAAGGCGGGATTTGGTCGGATGCGGTTCAAGCGTTCGAAAAGATGCCACGCAGCATTAGCGAACAGAGAGGCTCCTTTTTCGAAGTACTTGATGGGTCGGTGCATTTGAAGCTCCAGAAAAGTGAACTATTTAGAATTAGGAGAAAGATCGATCTTGAATGTGAGAGTGTTCATACCAACAGCGCATTATATCAAAAACTTCTCGAAGCTAGAAGTTAACAAAGAGCTAGCCATTTTGACTTCCATATCGTTTGTTTCAACGTTTTAGCCGAAACAACAATTGTTCATATATGAGTAACAAATTACTAATGAAGGGTGCTTTCCCCTGCAACACCCATGTTATTAGGAATGACGTTTTTATTGACGTGCTTGTCTAGGTCTATTACATAAGTGTCTTTGGAATTGATGAGAACAGGAGAGTGTGTTGCGGTAATGATTCGAAAATTCTTTTGGTCGATAAGTTCTAACAGCATTTTTAGAATACGGCGTTGATTTGACTCGCTGAGTGCCATCTCTGGCTCATCGAGAAGAAGAGTGGTTCCATTTGGAAGTTTCGGAAAACTTTCCTTGAACAGGGACAGCATTACTTGTCCATGGCTTGCAACTTGGAGAAATTCATGCATCTCCTTATCGTTCTCAAACATGTGCAGTTGGTTCCGAGGGTTGTGTTGCTCAGCATCGAAGAGGTAGACCTTTTGCGGGTTTATCGCATTAGTTTCGGATTGATAGACGTAGCCTTCGACAGTCTCACCTTTCATTGCATAGTGTATTGAATGAAGGAGCGTTGATTTTCCAGAGCCGTTTTCCCCCTTTAGCATTACTAGAGGGTAGGATAAATCTATTACCATGGGCATGTGGAAGTTGAGGCCTGTAAAAACAGGATGGGCTAGAATTTTCAGGTATTGTTCGAAACTCATAACAGAGCAAGTTAGCATAGTGGGTCTCCAGCAGCAAAATTAC
>CAZFLB010000258.1:0-7640 GCA_964518945.1 uncultured Acidobacteriota bacterium
TTGTCCATGGTGATAATGATAAGCAGGTTCCGGTGGCTCATTCCTTGTCTATGCATGAAAAGCGTGAGCGAGTTGGATTGCCGAGTGAGTTATGGGTTCTGCCTGGCGGAGAGCATGGTTTTGATAATTACCCTCCCGAGGGAATTTTTTGGAATCGTATCTTAGATTTCTTTGACCGGTCACTGGGAGGGCCCCCAGAGGCATGGAACCTATCGTTGTGAGGTAGAACATGGCTTTGAAAGATCTTTTGTCATCGGAGGGGCGCTTGAAGTTTCGTGTTCAGAGGAACACAAAAATGTTGCTTGAGCGTTACGCGCAGCACGATGCACGTATGGAAGCAGCTGATAAACTTCGTGCATTTGGGACTCCAGATGCAATATATGGTCTTGCCAGAAGGTTCTCGTCTACCTCTGAGAACCTTGGTACGGATCAAGACGAGAAAAAAAGTATCCAGGATATGCTTATCGCCTTTGGTGATGAAGCAGTGCAACCACTTAAGAGGTACATTCGAAATTATGACAAGATTACCTGGGCGGTCGATGCTTTAACCGAACTAATTCCGAATGAACAGCTAATGCCATTCTTGTTCGAGATTCTAAGTGAAGGGGATCCTGTCCGGATTAGAGGAGAAAAGGCTGTTCAAATTATCAAGGCGATGGAACATATCGAGGATCCTGCAATTGTTGAAGGCGTTATTCCCTGTCTCGCTAGTGGAGATGATACCGTCCGTCTTGCAGCTGTGGAGTGTCTAGAAGCATATGGGGACGAACAAGCACGCCAACCCCTTCTTGAAGCATTGATTAATACTGAAGAGGATTCCATAAGAGTAAGAATTAGAATCAGTGAAGCTTTATTAAAAACAGGCTGGGAACTTAAGGGTTATCGTAAGAAAGTAGAAAGTGCGCTTCCGGAACAGTTCCGGGTAACTTCTAAAGGGCGGGTTACGCGTTAGCAGCGAAAAGCCTGTTTAACTTTATATTGTAGTGGTGGCCATTTCGACATCGACACTAGTTGTTTTGGTGGTTTATTTGGTTGCACTAACTACCTTTGGTTCGTATCTAGGTCGTCGTAGAAAGTCAGTTAACGAGTATTTTCTGGCTGAGAGAAGTGTGCCGTGGTGGGCTATCGCTATTTGTATAGTCGCGACAGAGACGAGTGTCCTCACTTTTACGAGTATTCCCGGATTTTCCTACTTGCATGATTGGTCCTTTCTTCAACTCGGTATTGGTTATGTCTTAGGTAGAATCTTAGTCGCTATTGTCTTGGTTCCGGCCTATTTTAAAGGGCATCTGTTTACCAGTTATGAGTTTCTCCACAACTGCTTTGGTGCGTCAGTACGTAATGTTGCTGCTACTGTTTTTCTTGTTTATCGAACATTAGCAGATGGTATTCGCCTTCATGCGGCGGCTCTTGTTGTTGCGATTACTACCGGTGTTCCGGAGGTTTATTGTATTTGTGTGTTAGGGACCGTGATGATTGTCTATACGGAAGAGGGTGGAGTAAAAGCTACAATCTGGACAGATGTAATTCAAATGTTCGTGTATATTACTGGCGCATTAGTAGTGCTTTTTACTTTAATAGATGTTTTGCCTGTCGAGTCTCTGGGAGGACTTATTTCAGAAGCGTTTGAAGCTGAGAAACTTCGAGTTTTTGTTTTTTCGTTTGATCCTAGCCTGACGTATACGATCGCAGCAGGTGTTATTGGAGGAATCTTTCTGACGCTTGCTACTCATGGTACAGACCAGTACCTTGTACAGCGTCTCCTTGTAGCGCGAAGTGCCCGTCATGCAAGTGTAGGGCTGATAGTTTCTGGTTTTGTTGTGATAGCCCAGTTTGGGTTGTTTCTGCTAATCGGAACCATGCTATGGCGGTACTATGGAGGTCGGCATTTTGAGAGAGGAGACGACGTTCTCCCGACCTTTGTTGCTGAGCATATTCACGGTCCTCTGCTAGGTTTTATTTTGGCTGGTGTTGTGGCGGCCGCCCTATCGCCTTCCTTAAATAGTCTCGCATCGACTTTTCTAAAGGATCTGTATATTCCATATGTAAATCCAAATTTATCGGAAAAAGGGCAAATCAAAGTAGGTCGAATTGCAACAGTTTTTTGGGGTGTCGTACAAATGGTGGTTGCGATACTGGCGCAAAGAGCAGAGTCAGCTTTAGAAGCGGGTCTTTCTGTTCTCTCTTTTGCTTCCGGTCCAACAGTTGGTGCATTTTTACTAGCTGTATGTTGCCCCAGGGCTAGTTCATTCGGCGTGTTGGTGGGGATGCTTTTCGGTTTGTTTTTGCCTGTTGGGATTGCGTTGGTTTTTCCGATATCGTTTTTGTGGGAGGTTTCTATTGGCAGCGTTGTCACGTTTCTAGTTGGGTTCTCGGTTAGGCCGGATCACTTTTCGAGACCTGAAGTTCAAGTTGTGAAGTAAGGAATTACTTCTTCACCTAGAATCCGAATCGCGTTGTTTTCATTGACTCCATGAGGTGTCCCGAAGTCAAAAATGTCGATGCCAGCACGGAAGAGTTTTTCTAGATGTATAGTTATTTCGTGTGGAGTTCCAAAAACGGAAAATCTTTTCAGCGTCTCTTTTGAAAGAGCATTTGCAGCAGCTTCCTCGTCGCCTTTGTCTAATGCGGTTTGAATTGCAGCAATTTCTCGGCTCGTGGTGGAGAAAGTAGGATCGAGTTTAGCTGTTATACTGACGTACATTGCGACGTTTCGTCGGGCGAGTTGTTCTGCGACGTCACTATTGTAGTCCACAACGGTAACTGCGCCGAAAATCAGCTTAATTGAGCTTGGATCTCGACCTACTTGTTGTGCACCTTTGATTAGATAGTTTCTGAAAATTGGTACGCACTCTGGATTAGCGCAACCCCCTACTTTAGCCATGTCCGCTATTTGTCCTGCGAGAGAAAGAATACGAGGTCCCCAACCACCGATTAGCACGGGTAGTTTACGTTCGGGAATGGTTAAACGAAGGTGGGCTTTGGAAGGTAGTTTAAAGAATGTTCCTTCGTATGATTGACGCTTACCTTCGAGCAACTGCTGAACAAGTTCGATGGTTTCTCGAATGGCCTCTATTGGTTTAGGTTGCTGGATGCCAACTTCCTTAAGCCACGCACCTTTTCCAATTCCCAGATAGGCTCTTCCATTACTTGTTTGGTCAAGTAAAGCTAGATTTGAAGCAGTTAATACTGGATGACAAAGATAGGGGTTAATAACCGAGGGACCTATTAGAGGATGGTTTGTATGTTTCGCGAATTGTAGTAGCGCGGGCCATGGGGGTTGAAAAAATAAATCTTGATAAACGCTGACAGTTTGAAAGTCGTAATTGTTGACTATTTTTGCTAGCTCTTGATAACGATCATCCGATTTATTACCTTGAAAAGAAATTGCAAATTGTGCCATTCACTTTATGTCAAGTCACGCTTCTCGTAGGCGAGTTGTTCCAGACGCTCGATCCGCATAATGAGCCCTTCTTCGGGGTCCGGACAAGCGACTAGGTTGTCTGAATCCAGCCAGTCAGCTTTTGAGAGCTCCCTCTGTTTAGCGGGCAGTAAGGGTAATATGGCAGCAAGTGCAAACAGACAAAAGTGGCGCCCTTCCGGTAAAACTAATTGGCTGCTTCGGCGAACCTCGAACCAATCTCCGACCTTCATTCCACATACTGCGCGACCTTTAATCTCATGTACGGTTACTCTAAGGTCGTAAAGGTGAAAAGTATTAGCCATGGAATACTCTTTTACGGTCGACAGAAAGCCATTAGGTGCCATCCAAAACGTCTAACCCATGAACGAGGTAATAGATTAAATGGGGCAACGAAAAACTTGTTAAAAAAGAACCCTTTCCATCCCTTGTGTAGTTTGGATTCCACGGGAAAACGTTCTGGAATAATTGTGACTTCTTGAAAACAGGACAACATCTCCCTAAATTCTCTGATGGAATACTTTTTAAGTATTGGAGCATCTTCATGCTCTAGCCCAACCCGCATTAGCTTTGAAAGCGCGTTTAGCCAGGAAACACGATTGTAGACCATAAATATTGCGACTCCATCATTTTTCAAAACTCTGCGACATTCAATGAGGAGTTGGTCTGGATTCGCTGTATATTGAATGACACCATGAGCGTAGACAATATCAAATTGTCCTCGATCAAACGGTAATTTCTCCCCGTTGGCAAGGCCAAGGCTTGCTGTGACTCCACTGAGGTGCACGTTGTCAGACGCAAGAGAGATAGCCGTTTTTGAGAAATCAACGCCTGTAACGTTTGCTCCGCCCTTTGCAAAACGAACTAGGTCAGTACCGACTCCGCAGCCGATCTCGAGAAGCTTTTGGTTTTTGTAACTGCTGAAGTCGACGATTTTAGGCAAGTATCGAAGCTTGTCAAACCGATACTTGTCTAAATCAGAAAAAAAGTCAGGGGTTCCGGGAGCATGCTGTGTAATGGTTGCATCGTGAATCGTTCTGTTCCAATAGCTTTGAATACTTAGTATGAGACTCTGATCGTCTATTGAATCGCCCATGTTTTGTCCTTTAACCGTTATTATAGTAGTTGTTATGAAAAGAGATATTGCGGCACTAGGTGATCGCGAATTTGATCTAGTGGTTGTGGGCGCTGGCGTGTACGGCGCAACCATAGCCTGGGATGCCTCTCTTAGGGGTCTTTCCGTTGCTCTTATTGATAAAGGAGATTTTGGTAGTGGCACTTCGTTTAATAACTTGAAAACAATTCATGGTGGCATTCGTTATATTCAGCATGCGGACTTCCGTCGTATTCGTGAATCTGTGAGAGAGCGACGGAATCTTATGCGTATTGCTCCACATCTGGTGCACCCAATACCATTTCTTCTTCCAACATATAGAGGGGAGTTCCTTCAGGGTAAATTGTTGGTTCGTGCTGCTTTAGTGATGAATGATTTTTTGAGTTGGGATAGAAACCTAGAGGTCGATCCCGACAAACATCTTCCTTCCGGAAAAGTGCTCTCAAGAAGCGATTGCTTAGAAGCAGTTCCAGGACTAAATCCTAATGGGCTAACAGGTGGTGCTCTTTGGTATGACGCACAAATGTACAACTCTGACCGTCTGACGCTTTCATACATTTTGTCAGCTGCAGAGGAAGGTGCTGTGGTTGCTAATTTTGTCCAGGCGGAAGATTTGGTGCAACAAGGCTCCCGAGTTGTTGGTGTCCGAGCCAAGGATACCTATAAAAATATAGATGACTTGGTTATTAGGGGAAAACTTGTTGTGAACGCTGCTGGGCCTTGGGTTGACCACTTGTTGAATTCCAGTCGTCAACTTTTCCATTGCTCTAAAGCCATTAATATCGTCACTAGGAGATTTCTCAAAGATGTTGCCGTTGGAGTTAAAAGAAAAAATCATTCTTTTGGTTACGATGCCTTGGGCCAAAGCGAGGGTGTTCTTTGTCTTATTCCTTGGCGGGATGTGACATTAATAGGGACCAGCCATTCGAGATATTCGGGAAAACCGGATGAAGTTAAAGCGACGGAAGAAGAAATAGAAAGCTTGCTTGCGAACGTCAACGCTGCTTATCCAGCCGCAATGTTAAATAGGAGCGATGTTCGACTTGTACATTGGGGCCTTTTGCCAGCAGAACCTACAGCTGTCAGTAGTAGTGTGCAGCTTGCTAAACATGCCCACATTGAAGACCACAAAGCGAGTGGTATTGCGGGCCTTTTGTCTGTTGTCGGGGTTAAATACACCACAGCAAGAGATGTTGCTGAGAAGGTAGTGGATTTAGCAATGGCGAAAATGTTTAGATCCCCGATCCCCTCAAGCTCTAACCGCACGCCAATTATAGGTGGTGATATAGAAGGTGTAGATGGCTTCATAAATGGTGTCACCAAGGATGCTGGTATTAATGGTGACGTTATGCGACACCTTGCCCTGACATATGGGACGAGTTTTTCAAAGGTCCTTGATGGTGCTGAACCGAAACGATTAGCAGCAGATACGGTTGTCACTGAGGCGGAAATACGCCATGCGGTTCGTGAAGAAATGGCATTGGACCTCGAATCGATAATTTTACGTCGAACTGAGCTTGGAACAGCTGGAAAGCCAAGTGCGACGTGCATAGAAGCGTGCGCTTCGATTGTTAGTGCTGAATTGGGATGGAGTGAGACACGTAAGAAAGAGGAGATGGGTCGCATTGAGCAGTTCTTCCGGTCGAGAACCTAAATTGGGTGTATTCAGTAGCTTAGTGCGTTCAATGACCTCGTGGCGTACTGCTTCGGTTTCATTACTCTCGTTCTCCTCTGGATTGCCCTTAGGCCTAGTTTGGTATTCCATACCCGACTGGATGCGTTATATCGGTGTTGATATTCGTATTGTTGGATTGTTTACTTTGGCTCAGGCGCCATGGGCATTCAAAGTATTATGGTCGCCACTCATCGACAGGTTTGCTCCACCCTTTTGGGGGCGTCGTCGTGGGTGGATGGCCTTGACCCAAGTCTTCCTTGTTGTTTTGTGCCTTGTACTTTCTGGTGTGGGAGACCACCCAGATGCCATTTGGGTGGTGGGTGCGGTGGCTTTGGCGGTAGCGCTTGCTTCTGCCTCGTTTGATATTGCTTATGATGCCTACGCGGTTGAAATACTTAGACCGGATGAACATGGTGCGGTTGTTGGAGCAAGAACCGCGTTTTATCGACTTGCGATGGTCCTTAGCGGGGGTGCAGCGATTACATTTGCAGGGCAATGGGGTTGGGGGACGGTAAATGCATGTCTGGCAATTGCCTATCTTCCGATGTTAATTATTTCTTGGAAGGCGCCAGAGCCGACCGAAAAGTACCCTTTGCCTTTGACGTTACGTGATGCGGTTTGGAAGCCATTCTTAGGGCTTTTATCGCGTCATCGAGCCATTGAGATTTTGGCTTTCGTAGTGTTATATAAATTTGCTGATCAGCTTGCGCAAGCACTTACAAGACCATTTTTGAATGATATGGGTTATAGCGCTGCTCATCGCGGTATCGCACTTGCGAGCGTAGGTGCGTTGGCGACGATTCTTGGAGCGTTTCTTGGCGGATGGGTTACGACATTGGTCGGACTTGGTCCCGCTCTCTGGCTTTTTGGATTTTTACAAATTTTTTCAAACCTTGGCTATTTTATTTTAGCTAGTAGTGAGCATTCGTTGGTCTTGATGTATGGTGCAACCGGATTTGAATTATTCACATCAGGTCTTGGTACGGGTGCGTTTTTTGTACTTCTGCTTCGGATGACACAGAAGAGGTTCTCGGCGACGCAATATGCTCTGTTTTCAAGTCTATTTGCATTGCCTCGTTTACTAACCGGTACTGTTGCTGGTTTTATGGTTGATGCGGTGGGGTGGCAATGGTTTTTTCTTTCCACAATCGGTATGGGGTTGCCGGGAATGGTGATGTTAGCTCGCTTTGTGCCACTGGGTGTTAAGGAGCCGCATTTCATTGTCGAAGAACGAAAGAATGGAGAATTGTTAACTTCTAACGCTCTAATTGTACGTGGCTGCTTGGGCACATTGTTCTTTGGGTTAATAGGGTGTTTGTTGGTTTCAACGTTGGCAGCGCTTAAGGTTATGCGGATTGAGCCTGAGCTTGGATTTGATCTAGGTTTGGCTTTAGCATCACTTCTAACTCCAGTTAGTGTTGCAGACTGGA
>CAZFLB010000259.1:0-4204 GCA_964518945.1 uncultured Acidobacteriota bacterium
ACCTTCATGGACTTCTCACAACTTATGGGTGAAACCGGTGTAATACAATATTCGCTCGGTAGTAGTCGTTTTACCGGCATCAATATGAGCCATAATGCCAATATTGCGCGTCTTCTCTATAGGTACGTTACGAGCCATTGATCTTCACAATAAACCGGTTCAAACCGGTAAAACATATGCCCTCTTAAGCCTCTTTTCGAACTAAATATAAGTCCATTTGCCGAAGACTAGCGCCTCCGATACTAAAATCTACGATTTAACACAAGGTTCCTTACCATCGCAGATACTTGGCTGGCTGGAAGTTAAGGAGAAACCGTTTTACCAGCGAAAATGTGCGAAAGCTTTATTCGCCTCCGCCATCCGATGTGTGTCCTCCCGTTTTTTTATCGCTCCTCCTCTATTAGAAGAAGCGTCCATAAGTTCACCCGCAAGCTTGTCGACCATCGTTTTCTCTGGACGCGAACGAGCAAAGTTAACAATCCACCGAAGCGAAAGAGACGTTCTTCGCTCCGGACGAACTTCGATTGGGACTTGATAATTACTGCCCCCTACACGGCGACTCTTCACTTCTAAAGTCGGTTTAACGTTTTCCACCGCTTTGTTAAAAACTTCCAACGGGTCTTCTGATGTACGCCCCTTGATCTTATCAAATGCGCCATATACCAAATTTTCGGCAGTCGATTTCTTTCCCGATTTCATAACAACATTGATAAAAAACGATACTAATCCGCTCTTATAAATTGGATCAGGCTGGGGAACGCGTTTCGCTACTTCTCGTCGACGTGGCATCTTAACAAACTCTATACTTTAGGACGCTTAGTTCCGTATTTGGAACGTCCCTTTTTGCGGCCCTCTACACCTACTGCATCAAGTGAACCACGGACAACATGGTAACGAACGCCTGGCAAATCCTTAACTCTTCCCCCGCGGACAAGTACGATTGAGTGTTCTTGTAAGTTATGCCCTACACCAGGTATATATGTTGTAACCTCTATACCGTTAGTGAGTCGTACACGAGCAACTTTGCGCAAAGCTGAATTCGGTTTCTTCGGAGTAGAGATAAAAACTCTTATACAGACTCCTCTCTTTTGAGGACAAGCTTGAAGGGCTGGACTATCTGTCTTTCCTACTGTACGCTTACGCCCTTTTCGTACCAGCTGGCTAAAAGTCGGCAAACCGCTCTCTCCACTTCCTTTAGGTGGTTTTCACAAATTAGGACTATCGAAAAAGAAAGCCTGAACTACGGCCAAATTAGGCTGGAGATAGTTCAGGACAACCTGAGGAGTTTAGCAATAGCCAGATCACATTGTCAAGTACGTTTACATCTTCTTTGAAACTCTGATCGACAAGGCTAAAACCCACAATATGAGTAGGATAGTATACTTTCGTTAGACAAGGTTTTATCCGTCAACCTCTTGTTGACCATCAGAAAAATATTGAACTTCGCGACCCAATTCTTCGAGGTCAATTTGCGGAAAATCGTCCATTGATTGCACTTCTGGAATAACAACCTGGCGATGAACTTCAAGGCCAGTTCCTGCTGGAATCAGTCTTCCCATGATAACGTTTTCCTTTAGTCCTCGGAGATAGTCTACACGCCCATTTATACTAGCCTCAGTTAGCACTCTTGTTGTCTCTTGAAATGAGGCTGCTGAGATAAAGCTATCTGTAGAAAGCGAAGCCTTTGTTATACCAAGCAACAATGGGCGACCAGTTGCCGGACGTCCTCCTGAAGCAGCGACTTTCTCATTTGCTGCATTAAATTTAAATGCATCGATTGTCTCATCTACCAAGAGTTCTGTGTCTCCAACATCCTCAACCTTCATCCATCGCATCATTTGGCGAACTATCACTTCTATGTGTTTGTCGTTAATAAGAACGCCTTGAAGGCGATACACTTCTTGTATCTCGTTAACGAGATACTCTTGAAGTGCAGCTTCACCTAATACGTTGAGAATATCGTGCGGGTTAATCGGTCCATCCATTAATGGCTCTCCCGCTTGTACACGTTCCCCCTCCTGCACATTAATGTGAACGCCCTTCGGAACCGTGTATTCCCGAACCTCACCTGTGTCACTAACTACCGAGATTTGACGCATTCCCTTCACGATACCACCATAGTTGATCACACCATCGATCTCAGTAATAACGGCCGGTTCCTTTGGCTTCCGGGCTTCAAAGAGTTCTACAACACGTGGAAGCCCACCGGTTATATCTTTGGTTTTCGTTGTCTCCCTCGGGATCTTAGCCAGGATGTCTCCAGGACGAACCGCATCACCATCAGCATGCATTAAATGTGCTCCTGATGGTAGCAGGTAGCTTCTCACCTGTTTTCGCTTTGCGTCTCTAACAATCACTGCTGGTTGACGTTTTTCATCAGAGGACTCTATGATGACAGGCCTTGACAAACCAGTCACTTCATCCACCTCTTCACGCACAGTTATTCCCTGTACGACATCTTTAAAATGAGCAGTGCCTCCTTCTTCTGTCAAAATGGAAAAAGTATAAGGATCCCACTCAACGAAAGTACTACCTGGCGCTAGATCCTGTCCATCTACAACTTTAAGTTTTGCCCCATAGACCACTGAATAGCGTTCTCGTTCACGACCTTTTTCATCGAGAATAACAATCTGGCCGGAGCGATTCATTACAACGAGATTGCCATCTTTATCCTTGACTACCGAAAGACGATCAAATTTTATTTTTCCTCCGTTCTTGGACTCCAACGTGGACTGTTCAGCAACACGACTCGCAGTGCCCCCTATGTGAAACGTTCTCATAGTTAGCTGGGTCCCTGGTTCGCCAATCGACTGTGCCGCAATCACTCCAACAGCCTCACCATGTTCTACGAGGCGACCAGTGGAAAGGTTGCGCCCATAACACTGTACGCATACACCGCGCTTAGATTCACAAGTAAGTACAGAACGAATTTTTACGCGTTCGATACCAGTAGACTGAATGTCATTCGCGATTTCTATAGAAACTTCCTCTCCCGGCTTCACGATTGTATTTCCAGTGAAACTATCTTTTATTGTTTCCTGACTGACGCGTCCAACTATTCGATCACGTAACGGTTCAATCACCTCGCCTGCCTCTACGATAGAACCGACGAAGAGACCATTCACCGCACCACAATCCTGTTCGGAAATAATTACATCTTGTGCAACATCTACCAACCGGCGAGTCAAATACCCTGAATCTGCCGTCTTTAAAGCCGTATCCGCAAGCCCTTTCCGAGCCCCATGCGTTGAAATAAAGTATTGCAGTACAGTGAGACCTTCACGGAAATTACTAGTAATCGGGGTTTCAATGATTTCGCCCGAGGGCTTAGCCATTAGCCCACGCATACCTGCGAGTTGTCGAATCTGCTGTTTACTGCCTCGAGCACCAGAATCAGCCATCATGTAAACTGGATTAAACTCATTCGAGTCTCGCTCTCGTCTTTCCATTTCTTCAAACATTTCCTGTGCAACCTTGTCTGTCACATTCGACCAGATAGCGATAACCTTGTTATAGCGCTCTCCCTTCGTTATCGCTCCTTCACGATATTGGTCGTCCACCTCTTTCACTTCTGTAAGTGCCTGTTCAACAAGGTCATTTTTTTCATTAGGAATAATAAGGTCCTCGATGCCAACCGAGATACCACTCTTTGTTGCGTATAGGAATCCAGCCTTTTTCAAAGAGTCGAGCATCTGGACTGTTGCGGGAACTCCGTATTGTAGATAACAGAAGTTGACGAGACTCCCAAGCCCTTTCTTTTTCATTACCCCATTTACAAAAGGCATGGTGTCGGACAAAAAATCATTAAATATAACCCGCCCTACTGTAGTGTGTATAATTTCGTTATTGAGACTGACCCTCTCAGCATGTACGACATCTTGGTCGTCCTGAGCCGCTGACATGTCAATAAATTCTCCTGTGTATTGCAGTCGAATGCGACTCAAAGTCTCTAATTCTCCAGCCTCAAGAGCTAGTAAAACATCGTTTGTAGTGGCAAACGCTCTACCCTCACCCAGACCATTTTTTTTCTCTTTGGTTAGGTAGTAACAGCCTAAGACCATATCCTGCGTAGGGACTGTAAGTGGTTGCGCGTTGGCAGGAGAAAGAATATTACGAGACGCTAGCATCAAAAGCGATGCTTCAACCTGTGACTCCGGAGACAGGGGAATATGTACCGCCATTTGATCACCATCAAAATCCGCAT
>CAZFLB010000260.1:0-3272 GCA_964518945.1 uncultured Acidobacteriota bacterium
CCGTAAATCCCTCAAAAATTATTTCATCCTTGTCTTTTTTTTTTATTGGCAGTTCCCTCATTTTTTCTTCATGCAAATCAGGGGATCAATCCGGAGCCGTCTACGTTTCTACGCTCAACGATACCATTGGTCCTGTTAGCGCAAACTTTATTGACCGAGCACTCGATCACGCAATAGAAAAAAATGCAACTGCCTGGGTTCTCCAGCTTGACACGCCTGGAGGCCTAATGAATGCCACTGACAAAATCGTACAACGGATTGAATCATCAACAATTCCGGTTGTCGTCTTCGTTAGCCCTCTTGGGGCTCACGCCGCATCAGCTGGAACGTTTATCACACTGGCAGCCCATATAGCTGCTATGGCCCCCAGTACTCAAATAGGCGCCGCCCACCCCATAAACAGCGACGGCACAAACCTTCAAGATGATGTTGAGGTGAAAGTTGAAAATGATGCAGTAAGTGACATTCGTGGCATTGCTCAATTACGCGGCAGGAATGCAGAATGGGCTGAGTCTTCAATACGAGATTCAGCATCCATAACTGCAGCAGAGGCATTAAAAATTAATGTCATCGATGTAATAGCAAAGGATTTACCAGATCTTCTCAAACAAATAGACGGGTGGGTCGTCGAACTACACCCCGGTGGATCTTTAGCGAAAATCCAAAGCCAAAACGCACCAATCGCCCAAACCAACATGTCCATCCCGGAAAAAATACTCTCCTTTATCGCAAATCCCAATATTGCATTCATACTACTTAGTCTTGGTGCACTAGCACTAATCGTGGAAATCGTTACTCCTGGCCTAATCGGCCCAGGGATCATTGGTCTAATAGCTCTGATACTCGCATTTTTTGGGCTGGGAGAACTCGATACAAATCCAGCAGGAATTGCGCTTCTCGTCCTAGCAATTATTCTTGTCATTGCTGAGATATCAATTGCTGGATTTGGTTTTCTAGGAATTGGAGCAATAGTATCTTTTGTAACCGGAGGCCTCCTCTTAATATCGAGCGAAACCGGAGGGGGAAAGATCTCAGTCTGGACTCTAATCGGAACCACGTCCGTTCTAACACTAGGCCTCATCAGCTTGTGGATCTTAGTGATCAAAGACCGACGTCAACAAACATACGTCCCTCCTTCAGGAAAGCGACTTCTAAATCAAACTGGATATGTGCGATCGGAATTAAATCCAATCGGTTCTGTAATAGTGAATTCAGAAATATGGAGTGCACGAAGCGAAGCTCCGCCGATTCCCAAAAATAGTCCTATTCGAGTAATAGCCGTAGATGGACTAGTTCTAATTGTCGAACCAATAAATGAAACATCGTCTGCCTACAAAAATTTAAAAGATCTATAGAAAATAGACTTAAATTAACGTCATTATTTTTACTAAAATTATAGCGAACAACCGGAATTTAGGTCACTAAAAAACAGAGTGAGTTTTCATCCTCTGCATAGTGATTTTACTATCAGTCTAGATAAAATCACATTACAGAAATAGACTGTGTCACGTCACCAGATTGAAAATTCAACCGCTCACCTGATGAATCACGCACAACTAGTGCACCATCTATTGTGACGTCCTCTGCTATACCGGTAATCATGGATCCATCGTTGGTACGCAGAGAAACATGCTTTCCGAGAGTCGCTGACCTCATTCGCCATCCATTAAACAGTATGTCGGATTCAGACTCCATATAAGCGGCTTCAAACGAATTTAATACAGCAGCTAGAAGAGGTTCACGAGCTTGTAATCGGCCGCGCTCCGCCGCAATACTAGTCGCTGGCCAGTTCGTAGTTTGATTTTGTAATTCAGGATATGAGTTCACGTTAATGCCGATTCCCACTAAAGCGAACTCAGGTTTTCCATCTAACCATTCTGTCTGAATTAAAACTCCTGAAAATTTCTTCCCACGCAAGAGTAAATCATTCGGCCATTTGATCCTGGGATATAAACCAAAAATCTGTTCAACTGCATTAGCAATAGCTACTGGGGTCACCATACTTAAACGAAGAACCTCAGTAGCACTGGGTCGGACAATAATCGTGAAATACAGGTTGTCTTGAGGTGGAGAGATCCATGATCGACCACGTGTACCTTTTCCTTCAGTCTGCTCATCTGCCACCAAAACCAACCCTGATTCAGCCCCATTCCGTGCAAGCTCAAGAGACTCATCCATAGTAGATTCGACCTGCAGGCGATGCAGTAACGTTTGACCGACAAATCGCGTTCGAAGGGATTTTTCTACAATCGCACAATGTAGTTTTCTGCCCATAAAACAACCGCACTCCGACCATTACTGAACCAGTAAGAACTAAATTTCTTTCCCCACTCTACATTCTTAGTAACACGAACGGCCCTCGGCAGATTGCCGAGAGCCGTTCGTTGGTTTTTCGCCCGGTGACACGACTACGTCTCGCTCACCTCCATATGCGAACAATCAGCAATCACATCACTGGGCACCATACTAGGTAACAAGTCGCATCACCCCCTTTCTTACAAAGGAGCTTAGCAGGAAACATGAAACACCCAAAATAATTAATTTGGAGATGAAAAAGATTACGTTAAATTTCGTTAATCACAACCTGGATACTGTCTTCCAAGATCGAAAGAATATCATCTACTTGAGATTCTGTTGTTATAAGTGGTGGTGCTAATAAAATTGAGTCATTGCGAGCACGGGTAATTAGACCCCGATCTTTCATTGCCACTAAAAGCTTAAGTCCTATTGCTAATGATTTTTCGAAGGGTATTTCGTTATCTGGATCACGCATTAGGTCAAATCCTGCCATAAACCCTAATCCGCGAACATTTCCAACATATGCATTTTCACTTAATTTATTCAGCCCAGACATCAATTGCTTTCCACGGGCAGCAGAATTTTCAATCAGGTCCTCATCTTCAAAAATTTGAATATTACGAAGTCCTACAGCTGCACCTGCAGGATGACCAGAATTTGTGTAAGCATGCATAAAGCGAATATTAGGATCTGTTCCGATAATAGCTTCATGAACCTTTTTTGAAAAAATCGATGCACCCATCGGAATGTAGGCGCTAGTAACTGCCTTCGCTACCGACATGATGTCGGGCTGAACACCAAAGTGCTCAAGCGCAAACCACTTTCCGGTTCTACCAAAACCCGTTATGACTTCATCAGCGATAAGTAAAATTTCATTTTCATCACAGATATTACGTAGTTTCCGAAAATAATCATCGGGAGGAGGATGTACACCACCAGCTCCTTGTACGGGTTCGGCAATGATTCCTGCGATA
>CAZFLB010000261.1:0-9525 GCA_964518945.1 uncultured Acidobacteriota bacterium
TCACCGAGGGGCCTCCTCATGCGGGTGTAACTCAGTTGGTAGAGTACAAGCTTCCCAAGCTTGCTGTCGCGGGTTCGAGTCCCGTCGCCCGCTCCATATCCTGTTCTATGCTGAAGTAGTTATAGGTAAATAGCATTCATAATGACAATCTCGTTTTTCAAACTCTTTAAGAGGCCTGCTCCGGATGCCTCACGTAAAAGTGGTCAGCATTCACATGAGTTACCAACACAGCATACGGTACTGGATAAAAATACTAACTTATGCGGCGACTTAAGTAGTCGTGGCGATATCCTCATCGAGGGAAGCATTGAAGGTTCAATCCAGTGCGCGAAAGGAGTCGAGATCTCTGAAACAGGCAATGTTCGTGCCGAGATTCAAGCAGAATCCATCCTTGTTCATGGCAGGGTCCACGGCGATTGCAAAGCGATCGGAAAAATTGAGATCGCAACAACAGGGCAAGTTGTAGGAGACGTATCTGCGAATGCGTTTTCTGTAACCGAGGGCGGAACATTTCGGGGAATAAAGAAACTTCGGCCTTGAAATGCGGACATTTTTACCCATCTTTGCCTCACGACAGCATGAGAATCAGCAAATCCGCTAGTAAAGGTTTCTGAGGTCCCGATTGCGACTACGCATTCTCAACCACGGTCCGAGCACTGGCGTGAACAACATGGCGATCGACGAAGCTCTTTATCAATCAATTGACTTGCAAGATCCTGTGCTCACTCTCCGAGTGTATCGGTTCGAAGAACCGACAGTAACATTTGGATATGGACAGCAAGCAAGTAAAGCCGTTAACACGGCTAGTGCTGCCCGAAATCAAATACCGTACATTCGAAGGCTTACAGGCGGACGGGCCCTTCTTCATCAACACGAATTAACTTATAGCGTCTCTGCACCAACGATTAACCGATCTGTAAAGAAGACATACAGAATGATCTCAGATGTAATTGGTAACGCACTCTCAAAACTTGGAGTACCGATTGATAGCACCCCGCAGAACGTAAGCTTTAAAGCCCCCGAACACCTTCCTTGCTTGTCCGTATCAACTGGTCACGAAATCACGATAAACGGAAAGAAACTTGTAGCAAGCGCGATGCGTTTCAGCAGAACCAGCTTTCTTCAGCACGGCTCAATCCTGCTAAGGATCGAACGTCCCTTATGGGAAGACATTCTGCCGTTGGCACCCTCAGATCCGTTCCCATGCATAGGTCTTCACGAGGTCACTCCGAGTCATCTCAGCGAGCTGGAGCTAGTTGACTCACTATCTTCTGAATTCGCATCAATGCTTAGAGAACGCCCGTCCTTCGAAGAACTGACGCTCCAGGAATGTAGGCGAATCAAAACCTTGAAATCAAAGTACGCATCGGGCGACTGGAATTATCGTAAGCTACAATGAAAATTCGTATCTGATTATGTTGACAACATTGAGGTCAGTTGGTAAATAATGGAAAGATCTTATCCGCGATGATTAGGAATATCAGTGTGCCCGACGATGCTACGCAGCTCAATGATCGGAGCCGTGAGGTCTTATATCAAACCGTCCAAATTTTCATATCGACAGGAGAACCGGTCGGATCTAAAACATTGTCAAGGATGAATTCAAACGGATTTTCACCGGCAACAATCCGCAACATCATGGCAAACTTGGAGCAAACAGGTTTTTTATTCCAACCACACACATCTTCAGGGCGGATACCTACAGATCGAGGCTATAGATTTTATGTGAGCAGTTTAATTGAGGCGGGCACATTACTTCCAACGAATCGACAGTGGATTCAAAACCAGCTAATTCCAAATGCGGACGGTCTCGAGGGCCTTGTCCAGAGAACAACACGCCTTTTGGCCTCTACCACCGGAATGGTAGGCTTCGTGACCGGACCAGACGTTCGAAAAGGCGTTCTTCAACACGTGGATTTTGTTCGAATGGGCCCCCGGAGATTACTGGTTGTTTTAGTATCAGAAGCTGGCCATGTTTCGAACCGTGTGGTCGATCTTCCACGCGAGATCCCACATCACATGTTGATTCAATGTGCTCGTTACCTCGAAGAGCAATTCGCAGGGCTAACACTATCTGAGGCACAACAACATCTTCTGGATCGGTTAAAAGAAATACGGCTAGCAGTAAATGGTTTCGTATGCAGTGCACTCTTGATAGCAGACGTGGCATTTGCTGGCGACCTCAGTTCGGAGGTCCACATAGATGGCGCCTCAAGAGTGCTAAGTGAGCCGGAATTCGTCAAGAATATACACCAGGCTCATAAATTATTGGCAACATTGGAACAGAGGCATCAACTCCTCGAAATCTTGAGTATTTGCCTCGAAGATTCTGGGCTCCGGATAGTAATAGGCTCGGAAGCACCGGTCCCAGATTTTGAAGGCCTGTCACTTATCGGAGCTAGATATGACAATGGTAATCAGATACTCGGCTCTGTTGGAATAATGGGGCCAACAAGGATGGAATATGCTCGTCATATTCCAACAGTCATCCAGATAGCACGCTCAATGTCAGCGGTAATAGCTCAAACCCGGAAAGAGCTTACGAATTGACCCAATTGCATTTTCCTGTGCCCACTAATATTTAAAGACACTAAGTCCATGAAAAGTAAAAAAAACACTACAAAATCAGCTCGGAAATCTGCGACTAGTGTCGCCAGTGAAATTGATGAGTTGTCAAACGAGTTAGAAGACACTAGCACAAAGAAAACATCTGAGTCGATGGAAGACGATGCTTCCCCGGCAGAGGACAGAAAGCAGGACAATCATCAAGCAAGTGACATAAAGGCGGAGCCTCTCAGTGAGCTTCAAACAGCCCTCAGTGATGCTAAAGAGATGCGGCTTCTTGCACAGCGTAAGCAGGCAGAGTTTGAGAATTTCCGAAAGCGGGAAGACCGGATCCGCTCCGAAACGTTTAAATACGCGGCTAGGGAGACGGTTGAGGAGTTACTCCCTGTCTTAGACGATTTCGAACGCGCACTTGAGGCAACGAGTAAGCTTGTCCCCGGTGAGGCTGAAGCGCAGCTTCTATCGGGTTTTGAGCTTATCTATTTAAAGCTTCGTGACATTCTGTTACGTCAAGGACTTTCGGAGGTCGAAATAAAAAAAGGAGAGCTTTTCGATCCACATGTTCATGAAGCAGTTGGGCGTGTCCAGACAACTGAACTACCAGAAGGAACAATCATAGAAGTATTTGAAAAAGGTTATCGATTCAAAGATCGGCTGCTTCGTCCACCTAAAGTAACTGTATCTCACTCCGAATAACTCAGACTAAGTTTTCGATAAAACAGAATGTATTGCAAAATACTTTTCGCGGAAACAATATGAGTAAAATGGTCGGCATTGACTTGGGTACTACTAACTCTTGTGTTGTTGTCATTGAGGCCGGCCGGCCTACTGTGATCCCGAATCGAGATGGAGCCAGAACAACACCTTCAGTCGTCGCTATTACGGATAACAATGAGCGGCTTGTGGGTCAGGCCGCCAAGCGCCAAGCACTTACAAACCCTGAAAACACCGTGTATGGCGTCAAGCGACTACTTGGTCGTCGCTTCAATTCAGCTGAAGTGCAGTCTGCTGCCAATGTCTTACCATATCGAGTCGTCGAGGCAACAAATGGGGATGCACACATCAGACTTAACGAACGTAATTATAGTCCCCCAGAAATAGCAGCTATCATTCTGCGCGAACTTAAATCGAGTGCTGAAGCATACCTTGGAGAAATAATCGAGGAGGTCATTATTACTGTGCCTGACCACTTCAATGATTTCCAGAGGCGAGCAACTAAAGATGCTGGGGATATTGCAGGGCTAAATGTGGTACGCATATTATATGATCCTACCGCTGCATCCTTAGCGTATGGAATTAATGAGACTTGCGCACAAAGATTTGCAGTCTACGACCTTGGAGGGGGCACATTTGACATATCTATCGTGGAGCTCTCTGATGGGATATATCAGGTCTTAGCAACCGATGGAGATACTTATCTAGGCGGTGAGGATTTCGATCAAATAGTCATGAACTGGTTGATCCATGAATTTAATACTCAACATGGGATTGACCTGTCAAGCAACCGTATTGCACTCCAACGTTTAAAACGTTCCGCAGAAAGGGCTAAATGTGAGTTGTCAACACAAGTAGAGACCGTCATCACGATTCCCTTCATAGCTGGCATAAATACTGACTCTCAACACCTACATCTTATTCTAAAACGTTCTGAATTCGAGCAAATGATCGCACCGCTTCTTGAGAGGACACAAAAGTGCTGTGAAGATGCACTCAGAAACGCAGGGCTGTCTGCATCAGACATCGATTTCGTAATACCCGTAGGTGGTCAAACTCGCTCCCCGATCGTACTAGAAACCATTGGTGCTATTTTCGGCACGCAGCCGAAGACAGGGGTCAACGCAGACGAAGTTGTATCGATCGGTGCAGCAATCCAGACAGGGATAATGGAGGGTGACATCACCGACCAGTTACTTCTAGACGTTACCCCCCACACCCTTGGGGTCGCCACCCAAAACGGCCAGTTCACCCCTCTGATTAGAAAAAATTCTACGATTCCGACCAAAAAAAACAAAATATTTACTACTGTGACCGATCAACAAACAGAAGTTGAGGTACATGTTCTGCAGGGCGAAAGCGATTCGGTATCTGAAAACACTTCCCTCGGTCGCTTCCTACTATCTGAAATAACACCGGCCCCCACAGGTGTCCCACAGATTCAAGTGACCTTTGAGGTCGATGTGAATGGGATAGTTCAGGTATCTGCGATGGATCAATCCTCTGGCAACCAAAAACATGTAATAGTTCATGCCGTGACTGGCCTTTCTCAATCAGAGCTTGAATCAGCAAGACGACACTGTGAGCAAGCATCATTAACAAAGTCACAGTTGAGCAAGTATGACAATACGTTCGCTGAAATAGTTACCTTACTCTCCAGCATCAAAGAATCCTACGCATTGTTGTCTGACAGACTATCGCAAGCGGAACGTAGTAATACTATTGAAATTATAGCAGCAGCCGAACAAATGAACACAGACTCTCATGACGAACTAAAATCTTTACTTCAAAAACTTGAATCGACAGCTTCAAAATTGGGCCAAATGCTACTTCGCGGCTAATATATACGTATATGATTAACTTCATTCAATTTCATATAGCCAATCACTTTAATTACACCAATTAATCTCGGAGAACAGATAATCTTGGCTAGCACAAAGAAAAGAGACTACTACGAAGTCCTTCAGATAGAACGCAACGCAACGCAACAGGACATAAAAAAGGCGTATCGGAAGCTTGCGGTAAAGTACCATCCTGACAAAAACCCAGACAACCCAAGTGCTGAGGATGCGTTTAAAGAAGCCTCTGAAGCCTATAGTGTGCTAGGCGACACATCTAAACGTAATTCTTACGACCAGTATGGACATGATGGCCTTCGGGGTAATGCCCAAGTTAATACTGATATTTTTCATGAATTTTCAGACATCTTCGGTGGTGGGAGCATTTTCGACGATATTTTTGGAGATTTTTTTGGGGGTCGGAATCGTCAAACGCGAGGCACAGACCTTCGTTACGATCTTACGCTAACCTTTGAGCAAGCCGTAAAAGGGACTGAAGCTCGCATCTTGCTTCCGGTCACAGTGTCTTGTTCCGAGTGCAAAGGCTCCGGTGCGAAGCAAGGGACCGAGAGGCAAACATGTCGGACATGTGCCGGCCATGGTCAAGTACGGTATCAGCAAGGTTTATTAGTAGTCGCGCGTCCCTGCCCTGACTGCCGTGGGACAGGCTCCTTTATCGCAGATCCATGCAGAGAATGTAATGGAGGAGGAAATACGACTACGGAAAAAGAACTGAAAATAAAGATTCCAGCAGGGGTTGACCATGGTTCACGAATTCGTTCTCGAGGTAACGGCGACGCTGGAGCAAACGGAATTCCGGGAGATCTATATGTAGTACTTGAAGTCGGACCACATGAGCTTTTTCGACGCGACGGAGAACACATTATTATCGAAGCACCGATAACGTTTCCTCAGGCAGCAATGGGAGTGCGTTTAGAGGTGCCAACAATCCATGGCAATGAGCATGTGTCCATTCCATCTGGATCTCAAACCGGAACAAAAATTAAGCTACAAGGAAAGGGGGTGCCGCGACTTAATGGCTCAGGCAACGGCGATCAAATCGTATTTGTTACCGTAGTGACCCCCACAAAACTCAACGCTGAGCAAAAGGAACTATTTGAGAAGCTCGCACATACTATGCCACCATTGAAAATCGGTACTAAATTCGAGGAGCGCGAAAAATCTTTTTTTGAAAGACTCTTCGAATAATCACTGCAATCATAGAATCGTTTTTTTAAAGTTCACAGATGAGGATCGGAGGAACTAGCTCTCAGCCCCGAGATAGAAAATTCAGATAGTTATGGCGAGCAAACCCAGGTTTTTTGTGAAGTCCCTAATCGGTGATTTAGTAAATCTAGACCAGTCAGCGTCTCACCACCTCATGACCGTACTTCGGTTAAACATAGGCGACGCAGTGACATTGTTTGATGGTACAGGCAATGTAAAGCTAGCTAGAATTTCACATTTCGACGGGAAAAATGCGCACCTGAAGATCAAAGGAACCCTACCGTGTAACGAATCGCCGATAAAAATAACTGTCGCTCTGGCTGTCCCAAGAGCCCAGAAAATGTCCTTCGTAATCGCAAAATTAACGGAACTCGGCGTAGCGACTATCAAACCTCTTCTAGTCGACCATAGTGCGGTAACAGAGACCTACATCAACAGCCGAATTAATCGGTGGGAATCCATCGGCGTGGCAGCCGCAAAACAGTGTGGGCGGGGGGTCGCCCCCCATATTAGTAGCGCACAAACCCTAGAAGAATCTTTGGCGGACACAACGACAAACAACAGACTACTGATGAATCCAGGGGCTAGAAACTTACAAGCGAACGTCAAAATTTCCACATCAGTAAATACTTGGATAGGTCCCGAAGGTGGATGGTCAAAACGCGAGTTGGAAATTGCCCGGACTCATTCAGTTATAACATTTGGCCTCGGCCCACGAATATTCCGAATAGAAACTGCAGCGATTTGTTCAGTAACCATACTGCAATGGATTGCAGGGGATTTAAACACTTCCTGAAACAATTCTTGAGATTAGCCCAACATGAGTATTTTAACGAATACCTTACTGCCGTTCACCGCAAAATGAACAATTTTGCGAGCGAGCGTGTAACAACTTGCGGCAATTCCAACAAAACCCTGCAGATGTCTTTTCTCGTGCCTTGAGTCGGCTCCTCACATCGTCAAGACGGGAAGACCGGTAATCAAGCTCACTAACAGTCGCAAGGTCATCTAAAAGCTCACCAGCCCTCTGATATCGCATAGAAACCTCCGGAGCTAGTGCTTTCAGCATAATCTCCTCGACCTCTGTGGGTATCGCTTTATTACGTTCTCTCGGTCGAACAATTCGTCCAGATAGTACTAGTTTTTCCAATTGCTGTGGATTCACGCTAAAAAATGGTAGTTCTCCGGTCATCATTTCGTACATAATCACGCCTATCGAATACACATCTGAAGCAAGCATAGCTCTTCCTTGGAATTGCTCTGGGGCCATGTACGGCGGACTACCTGTTATCGTCGATGCCTTTTCCGCTACCTCAATAAAACGAGAGGTGCCGAAGTCAGTGATTTTGATGTGATTATCTCCGGAGACCAGGACATTGCCTGGGCGAAGGTCTCGATGTAATACCCCTTGTGAGTGAGCGTACTCAACGCCCTTGCATATTTGGCAAGAAAACGAAATGGCCCGTTCGATGTCAACAGTTCCCTCGTCCGCAATGACTGCCTCGAGGCTCTCTCCATCAACGAACTCCATCACGATAAAAAAATAATCGTCTGCCTTCTCCGCCGTTACGATACTAACGATATTTTCATGATCTAGTGCAGCCAAAAGGCGAGGCTCTTGTAAGAGCTCATCGAACTCACCGTTTTGTTTATGCGGAACTTTAACTGCCACGCGCTTATCTATCCACATGTCACGTACCAGATAAACGGTTCCGAAGCCACCGCTTCCAAGGGTCTTCAGTATTTGATACTTACCCAGCTGTTGACCCGGGAGAAACATATTGAGTAAATCAGTATAGCATTACTCGCTATACCCACAGTTAATTTTCCCAACCCGCATGTTATTGCTACGCTAGACTCAGTCACACACCCTGTTGACGGCATGAAAATATTTTCCTAGCATAATACTCGTATAAGTGATTAAACAGTGACTAACTTGCGGTGGATATAGGTGGACTAATTTGCATATTAATGACCTACTGAAAGAGGCATTGACAAAGGGAGCCTCAGACATTCATGTGAAAGTCGGACGGCCGCCTATATTACGAGTGGACGGCCAACTCCACCTCCTAGACAGCTTCAACCCTGTCTCTCAAGAAGAAGTTAAAAAAATGGTGTCATCGATCTTGAGCAACAGTCAGAAACGGCGTTCCCAAAACGATCTTGATATCGATATGTCGTACAGTGTTTCTGGGCTCGGTCGGTTCCGGGTTAATGTTTTCCAACAAAGAGGCAGCCACGGTCTTGCAATTCGAGTCATTCCTTTCGATATTCCAACAACACAACAACTGGAACTACCAAGTGTTATCGATCGAATCTCAGATAATAAAAGAGGATTAGTCCTGTGCACAGGTTCTAGTGGGTCCGGAAAGTCTACTACGCTTGCGGCTATGGCCAACCACATCAACTCCAATCGAAGCGAACATATTATGACAATTGAAAACCCAATCGAGTTCCTGCATCGAGACAAGCAATCAGTCGTTAATCAAAGAGAGGTTGAGTCGGACACGAAAACATTCGCGGGAGCCCTCCGGAGCGCCCTAAGACAAGACCCGGATGTAATCGTACTGGGAGAAATGCGGGATTACGAAACCATCGCAACTGCGATGATGGCAGCTGAAACAGGCCACCTTGTCTTATCAACACTCCATACATCCGACGCAGCGGAGACCATAAATCGAATTTGCTCATATTTTCCAGCGCAGCAACACGAGCATATTCGAGCACAGTTGGCCGCTGTATTGAGGGCGACAATCTCACTCCGACTGCTCCCTCGGCTAGACGGAAATGGTAGAGTCCCAGCAGTAGAAATAATGATTACAACGCCCTTCATTAGCTCCTGCATAATCGATCCAGACAAAACAAGCCTTATCCCAGAAGCTATTGCAGCCGGTGGCTCACAATATGATATGCAAACCTTCGATCAGTCGATTGCGAATCTGTATCAAAACAATCTAATTAGCCACCAAGACGCGTTGAAATATTCGAGTAATCGTGAAGATCTAGAGTTGATGATTCAGGGGGTCCAGTCCGCAGCGGTCGAGCACGTACAAGGGAATAGGCATATTTCTAAAAGTCTAGCCGTAGGTGACAGTCGTGATACAACAAACTGACCAAGAACCAAGTCGCGACACGTCAACCCCAATCAAAAAACCCGTAGACTTTGCTCTTAGACAGCTCT
>CAZFLB010000262.1:0-25837 GCA_964518945.1 uncultured Acidobacteriota bacterium
TCGACGAAGTGCTCTCAATACAGCGACGCGTTGTAGCGAGTCGTCAAGCTGGTAATTTGCCAGATGTTTTGTTGTTTGTTGAGCATCCTCCTACCTATACGTTAGGGCGCGGTGGTTGTCGTGACCATTTGCTGGTCGATGAAGTAGAGCTGGAAAGGCTGGGAGCTTGCTGGGTTGAGACTGATCGTGGTGGTGATATCACGTTCCATGGACCTGGTCAGTTAGTAGGTTATCCGGTTGTTGATTTGCGGTTGTGGAAACGTGACGTTCATGCTTATCTTCGTGCCTTAGAACAAGTTCTTATTGAGTCATTAGAGCAGTTCGAAATTAAGGCGGTAAGAGATCCAGGGTTGACGGGGGTTTGGCATTCGAAGGGGAAACTGGCTGCTATCGGTGTAAGGGTAGCTCGTTGGGTTACATCTCATGGCTTTGCATTAAACATTCATACCGATTTACGTTATTTCACGCACATTGTTCCGTGTGGTATTTTCGGCCGTAAAGTGAGTTCAATGGAAGACGTGTTGAGGCAATCAGTTCCGGTCAACCCGGTAAAAGACTCGGTTTCGAGTGCTTTTTCTAGGGTCTTCGAACGAGATGTTGTGACGGCTCGGCAAGCTGATTTTGAGCAGATATTGTCTTTTGAATCTATTTAGATAACTTTTCGACTACTATGACTGAGGTGTCTTAAAGGCGTATGTAACAATTTTTTCTCAATTAGTTACAGTACAATTACTTATAAGAAACTGAGTTGAATTACTCAGAGAAAAGGAAAACTATTGTTATGACCGATGTCATCATGCCACAGATGGGTGAAAGCATCGCTGAAGGTACGATTACGAAATGGCTTAAGAAGTCTGGCGATAAAGTTGAACGAGATGAACCTCTTCTAGAAATTTCGACTGACAAGGTAGACTCCGAGATTCCCGCTCCTGTTTCTGGAGTTCTCTCTGAAATCAAAGTGCAAGAAGGAGAGACGGTATCGATCAATACTGTTATTGCTATCATCCATTCTGATGCAGCTGGTGTTCCTACGATTACAACTGAGTCCGCCCGCACAACCGCACCTTTAGAAACAGTAATTGTGAACCCGCCATCCAATTTAGAAACAGATAGACAAATAAACCTTCGAAGTTCGCCCCTTGTCCGAAAAATGGCGTTGGAGCATGGCGTTGATATCAGTAAAATCTCTGGGACTGGTCGTGGCAATCGAGTTAGAAAACAGGATGTGATGGACTATCTTGAGCGGAGACCAGAAACAGAGGTTCAGAGTTGGAAGATAGCTACGCAAGTAGAAAACATGGACTTGCCTTCTAATGATCGTGAGGGTTTGGATGTTGATGTGGAGCTAATGAGCACTATGCGGAAGTCGATTGCTGAGCACATGCTTGTTTCACGCAAGACATCCGCTCATGTCACAACAGTTTTTGAAGCTGATGCAAGTATCGTTGCAACGATGGTCCAACAACACAAGGGTTTGTTCAAGCGTGATGGGGTTCGTATTACTTATACTCCATTTTTTGTGCGAGCTGTTGCGGGAGCTTTGCGGTCGTTTCCAATACTGAACGCATCACTAGATGGTGAACGCATCATCCGTCATCAGGATATAAACATAGGTGTTGCAGTAGCACTTGAAGGGGGATTGATTGTACCTGTTATTCGTCAAGCAGACGAAAAAAGTTTCTTGGGTTTAGCACGGTCTATTAACGACATGAGTGAAAGGGCGCGTTCAAAGAAACTTCTACCTGAAGAAGTTCTGGGTGGAACCTTTACCATTACAAATCCTGGAGTGTTTGGGGGTCTCTTTGGTACTCCTATTATCAATCAACCTCAAGTAGCTATCTTAGGGGTTGGTGGAATTCACAAGAGACCGGTCGTTGTAAATGATGGCATTGCCGTTCGTTCTATGCTTTACCTCGCACTTTCGTTTGACCACAGACTAATTGATGGTGCGGTAGCTGACCAATTTATGGCTGATGTCAAGAAGAGAATAGAGACTTGGAACGAAAAAATACTTTAGTTATAAGTTGTTTATGTCGAGAAATATTAGAGTAAAGAAGCCTGACTGGCTCAAGGTACGTTTCCCAACGGGAAAGAACTATCTTCGTCTGAAGAAGACCATGCGCCAACTTAACCTTCATACGGTTTGTGAAGAAGCTAAGTGCCCCAATGTTGCGGAGTGTTGGGGGCAAGGCACAGCGACATTTATGATTTTGGGTGATATTTGCACACGTTCTTGTGGTTTTTGTGCTGTGAAAACGGGTTTGCCTCAACAGCTTGATTTAGATGAACCTAGGCGTATAGCTGATGCAGTGGAGGCAATGGACCTTAAACATGCAGTAATTACTTCTGTGAATCGAGATGAACTCCCTGATGGAGGGGCATCAGTGTTCGCACGAACTATCGAGGCAGTACGTGAGCGTATGCCTCAGACAAGTATTGAAGTGTTGATTCCAGACTTTAAAGGGTCACATGCTTCTCTTCAAAGGATTCTTGCAGCCAATCCTGAGATTTTAAATCACAATATTGAGACAATTCCTAGGCTGTACAAACAGGTTCGTCCTGGAGCGAGTTACCAGCAATCCGTTGAACTCCTCAGAAGATCAAAACTAGAAGCACCTGAAGTTTTGAGCAAGACTGGCATTATGCTAGGTTTAGGTGAAGGTCTGGATGAGGTCATAGAAGTGATGCAAACTCTAGTGAATCAAGCATCTGTTGACATCCTCACATTAGGCCAATATTTACAACCGACAGTCAATCACTTGCCGGTGCGACGTTTTGTACACCCTGATGAGTTTAAAACACTTGCTTCTAGAGGGTTAGAACTAGGCTTTCGTCATGTTGAGGCAGGACCATTAGTACGCAGTTCATATCACGCTGCGAATCAGGTTCCGTGATCTAAACTCTACTGACATATTTCTCTTTTTGTCGACTTCTGAACCAGAACCTGCACGGCCCTGGATAACATTGGGTAAAGGCGAATCTCCCTATTGAAGTTCTACTGCAATGTTCTTAATTAAGGTATTTATTACAGATGGTTTTTTTTGATAATTGCTACAAGAGAGAGCCCGAATGGGAGCCTAAAATGCTTCAAGAGATAGGCTTCTAGCTTTAATAGAAGTGTGAGAGCCATATTTAAGTACGGATTTAATGCATGTAAATCTGAACCATGAGTTTTAGGTTGCAAGAAATACCGATAGGCTACAGCGATTGGAAAAAGTAGACAGTTTGCATAAGAGACAAAGAGTATGTCGAGATTGGCTTGCTCCAACTTGGTGATCAATTCTGATTTTCCGTAACGTTGCCTTGTATGTACCACTTCATCATGAGTACTTCTTAGCTGGTTGAATGCAGGGACGCGCAACAACATAATTCCTCCAGGGCGCATGACACGTACAAGTTCTTTTAACACTTCTACGTCGTTCTTAACATTGAGATGGTAAAGCACGTCAAGAGAAGTGACTATATCGAAGCTGTTTTCTGTAAACGGAAGGTATGATACGTCTGCTTGCACGAGTATAGAATTTTTCCTTTTAGCGGCCAATTCCAGAGCTTTGGTTGAGCTATCGATGCCAGTTGTGTGGCCGAACTGCGATAATAAAGAGAACATACCCCCTGTACCGCACCCGGCGTCGAGTAATTTTTGTTCCATGGAGCTGTCAGAGTACTTGTTTAGTAATGCTCTGGTGATGTGTTGCATTCCTTGAAACCACCAGAATTGTTCTTCTAGTTCATATAGCCGCTGATATTCTGAAGATTCCATTTACTTGAGTCTATCATTTGCTAATTAAGTGTCGAGGTCTAACGGATAACGAATAGCTGTGGCTGGTGACAAATGTAATTATTCCTTTCTGTAGAGTAGGGTTTTAATGGTTAGTTCTCAGGGAGACAATTAGTTCGAAATCGTTGTTACAAGTAAACACTTAAAAACTCTAGAACTTTTTCTATATAGGCCCACGAAGCTCCGGGGTATCTGTCATGCTGATATGTCCCACGTACCTTGCCATTCTTGAAAATCAGTTCGATGAGAGGAAAATTCTGTTTTTGGCGAAGTGCATCGAAGAATTTTTTCTTAGCACTGTACGGTACGAGTGGGTAATTCTCACCGTGAAATGACAACAGTGGTGTTACGATTTGCTTAACGTTATGCACCGGAGATAGTTTGCGATAGAGTTCGAGATTTCCGCTTAAGGGTCCGAGTTCACGGTCGAGGTAGCTGCGACCATCCACGTTTGTATCTCTATATAACTTTTCTAAGTCTGGCATTCCCACTGCTTCGATGGCGCAGGCAAACAACTCAGGGTGGCGTGCAATTGCAGAGAGAGTGAGAAACCCTCCGTAGCTGACGCCCCATATTCCGATCCGGTTACTCTGAATCTCTGGTAGTTTGCTGATGGTGTGTGTCCCTGCAATTAGGTCCTCTAGGTCTCCTTGGCCCCAATCGCCGTCATTCAAATTGGAGAAAGCGACACCATACCCAGTGCTGCCACGTACGTTGGGAGCAAAAACAGCATAGCCATGTTGTACAAGTAATTGCGTAAACGGATGCCAACTATTTGTCCATTGAGCTGTTGGACCTCCGTGTGGACGCACCAGCAGGGGAACAGGGTTGTCTGCGCTTGCGTCTTCTGGCAAGTATAGAAAGCCTGTTATTTCTAGATTGTCGAAACTCTGGAAACGTATTAACTGAGGACGTACTAGCTTTCGCACATCTACGTCTTTAGGTAAAGTGTCACTTATTCGTTCTCTACCGCCTTCAATGGAGTATGACCATACTTCTCGCGGGTAGTTCCAAGATTCGTAAAGAATCAAAACTGACTTGCTGTCATTATTCCAGACGGGGTTGCTGTGCACTCCGGCGCGAAGAGCGAGTGACCTTTGGGTTCGTGACTTGGTGTCGTACAGCTTGAGTCGTATGTTCCCGTTATTATTTTCGAGATAACTTAAATAGTTGCCGTCCGGACTCCAGGAAGGGTCTGAAAGTTCGTACGGTGAATTGAGCAATAGCGTTGGTGCTTTGTTGGACAATTCTATTTGGTAGATTGCATTCTGACCATTTTCGTCAGAAACAAACACGATCTTCTTGCTGTCCGGAGACCACCGTGCACCAAAGCTATCACCCTGCCAATGCTCGGGTAATAGTTCAACTAAATGTTCTTGGTGTGCGCTGAGTGTTATGAGAGCGATGCGACGGTTGATATGTCTGCCGGCATTATATGTAAGAGCTATGTGTTTTCCGTTTGGGGACCAACGATGATCTTCTTCGTCAAAGGGGTAGTTGCTTAACTGACGTGATATCCCTTCCGGGACAGTTGCAAGCCAAAGGTTCCAGCCTGTTTGTGTTTGCCGTTGTGAAAGGTAGGCGATAAAACGACCGTCTGGCGAGAAGCGAGGTTCACGATCATCCCCTGCGTGCCGTGTGATTCTTCGAGCGTTTTCACTGTTTTCATCAGCAATATAGGTCTGCCAACTGTGTCCTCGAGAGGCAATGAAGGCGGTACGTTTATTGTCTGGTGACCAAACAAGGTCGCGTTCATCCATACTTCTAAGTGACGTAAATGGAACTTTTGTGAATTCGTTGTCTGAAAGGATTCCAATCGCATCCTTACCAAGTCCTGATATATTGAGAGCTAGTTTTTTACTGTCTGGCGCAACTGAAAAATCACGTATGATGGGAGTTTTGAGAATGTGTGGGATAGTTAATAACTCCACCGGTTCGATAGTCTGTTGCGCGGTTACCTGCACACTGAGAACTGTCATTAGCAGGCAGAGATGTTTCATTTTAAAATTGTACACTGGCTTCATGAATGATCATGTGCGGTGACCATGAGTAAATCCACATATATTATTGATTTTGATACAACTCCGGAGCTTTATAAACATATTTCGCTCTCGATAGAAGGTTTGATCGGGACCATAACACTTAATGTTTGTGAAGATGGCAGCCTAAGGCCAGGCTACCAACTGAAGCTCAATAGCTATGATTTGGGCGTTGATATTGAATTGGCGGATGCTATAGAGAGGCTTCGATTTGAACATCCGGAGGTTAAAGTTGTTGTGATAACAAGTGGGAAAGAAAAGTTGTTTTCAGCTGGAGCGAATATCTATATGCTTGCCAGTTCTTCTCACCACTTCAAGGTTAATTTCTGTAAGTACACTAATGAAACTAGAATAGGGATTGAAGAGGCAAGTAAATATAGTGGTCAGAAGTATCTGGCTGCGTTGAACGGTATCGCTTCAGGTGGAGGATATGAGCTAGCTCTTGCCGCGGACGAAATAATATTAGTTGATGATGGAAACGCTGCAGTTGCACTGCCAGAAGCGCCTTTACTTGCTGTTCTCCCAGGAACAGGAGGGCTGACCCGACTTGTAGATAAGCGAATGGTACGTTCTGATCGCGCAGATGTGTTTTCGACTCTTGTTGAAGGTGTCAAAGGGAAACGAGCGGTTGAATGGAATCTTGTCGACAGCGTGGTACCTAGCAGCAAGTTCGATGATGAAATAGAAAAGCATGCTTACGATTTGGCAAAAACTTCATCACGTACTTCTAGTGGACCAGGGATTGTTTTGTCACCGTTAAAACCAAAACGGAAACGTGGTGTGTTTGAGTATCGTTATGTTCGCTTATCTGTTTCCGATGACGGACGTCAAGCAGAAGTTCTTGTTCGTGGACCTTCAAATGATGGGGTACGAACGCCGGAGGAGATTGTTGAACAAGGGGACAAATTCTGGCCGCTAGCGATGGCTCGTGAATTGGACCAAGCTTTCTGTCACCTAAGATTTAATGAGCCCGCTTGTGGATTGCTCATATTTAGGACCGAAGGTGACAGGCAGTCCGTGCTGGCAGTTGATGAGGTGTTGAGCAGCTATCAGGACCATTGGCTTGTAAACGAGATTATTCTCAAGATGGGGCGGGCCTTTAAGCGTGTTGACCAAACTGCTCGAAGCATGTTTGCTTTGATTGAGCCTAAATCGTGTTTTGTGGGAAGCTTGTTCGAGTTAGCGTTAGCATCCGATCGTAGCTATATGCTAGATGATCATGATAAGTCAGTCTATATAGAGATAGGTCCTCTTAATGGAGATCATTTTCTTAAAGCAAATGGGTTGTCACGACTGGCGACAAGGTTTTTAGGAGATGGAAAAAGTCTTAAAATGGCAAAGGAATTCAAGGGGCCTATCAATGCTCCACAAGCAAACACACTGGGTCTTGTAACATTCACCCCAGACGATCTTGATTGGGATGATGTAATACGTATTGCGGTTGAGGAACGGCTCAGTTTTTCGCCGGATGCGATGACGGGAATGGAAGCGTCACTTCGTTCTGCCGGACCTGAAACTCTAGAGACAAAAATCTTTGGCAGGTTGGCGGCTTGGCAAAATTGGATTTTTCAGCGCCCAAACGCAGTCGGTGAGAAAGGCGCATTGACACTTTACGGAAAACAAACAAGGCCTGAGTTCGATTGGGGGAGAACCTAAAGGAATGGAGTTGCACGAGCGTATTCCTAATAATGTTAATTTGGCTACTAACCCTAAACTTAAACGTGCTCTTGAAAAATGGCAACCAAGCTATTTTGATTGGTGGATGGAGATGGGGCCGAAAACATTTCAGAACGAAGAGGTCTATCTTCGCACTACAGTTTCGGTAGAAGCAGATGGATGGACTCACTACGATTACGTGAGAATGCCTGAATATCGCTGGGGAATTTTTTTGACTCCGATGGACGCGAACCGAAAAATTGGTTTTGGAGATAACCAAGGAAAGCCGGTTTGGCAAGAAGTGCCAGGAGAATTTCGAAATCAACTCCGTAGGCTTATTGTTACACAGGGTGATACAGAACCTGCCAGTGTTGAACAACAAAGAAGTTTGGGTAGTACAGCGCCGTCTCTATATGATTTGCGAAATCTTTTCCAGATAAATGTAGAAGAAGCACGTCATCTATGGTCAATGGTCTACTTACTGCACTCTTATTTTGGTAGCGATGGTAGAGATGATGCAGAAGACTTACTCTCTCGTAGAAGTGGAGACGCAGATAAGCCGCGTATGCTCGGTGCTTTTAACGAGCCTTGTAACGACTGGTTGAATTTTTTTATGTTTACAATGTTTGCAGATCGAGATGGAAAGTATCAGCTTTTAGCGCTTTCAGAGAGTGGATTTGATCCTTTAGCTCGAGCGACAAAGTTTATGTTGAGGGAAGAAGGTTTTCACATGTCTGTCGGTGAGTCAGGGATTGGACGCATTGTGGAACGGACTGTTGATTTAATGCGAATTCATGGCGAAGACAATGTTCGTAAAAACGGCGGTATTGACCTCCCCACCATTCAGAAGTATCTCAACTTTTGGGTCAGCTTGTCTTCTGACCTGTTTGGGGGTGAGGTTTCTTCGAACGCAGCAGTGTATTTTGCTACGGGTCTTAAGGGCCGTCATGCGGAGGATAGATATAAAGACCATCAGTGTCTAAATAATTTTTATCCGATGAAACTAGTAGTACAAGGCAAACTTGTAGACCAAGATGTTCCGATGCGTCATGCAATGAATGAAGTTCTTCGAAATGATTACCTAGGTGAGTGTCGTCGAGGTGTGATTCGATGGAACAAAATCTTAGGAGATGCTGGCAATACTTTTCAATTTAGTTTGCCGAATAGGCGTTTTTTTCGAAAGGTAGGGTCCTATGCTGACTATTATTTCAATCCTTCTGGAGATCTTATTTCTGGGGAAGAGTGGCAACGAAAAAAAGACGATTGGCTTCCGAACGATGGTGATCGAAATTTTATTAAAAGCCTGATGTCCCCGGTTTATGAGCCTGGAAAGATTGCTAATTGGATTGCACCACCAAAATCAGGTGTTAAAGGATTACCTTTAGATTTTGAATACGTGAGGAATATTTGAATATAGATGTCGTGATTACGGGAGCTGCGCGTACGCCAATTGGAAAGTTTGGTGGCTCGTTGAGAACTCAATCGGCGTCAGACTTAGGAACTGTCACATCTCTGGGATCACTTAAAAAGAGTGGTGTACGAGCAGATTCTGTAGACGAAGTAATTTTTGGTAATGCAAGGCAGGCAGGTGTTAGAGCTAATGTGGCTCGGCAGATTGCCTATCGCACTGGTTTGGGAGACAGTGTCCCTGCTTATACGATTAATAAAGCTTGTGGATCGAGCCTGAAAGCTATCATGAATGCTTATGGTGCAATTGCTCTTGGTGATGCCGAAGTTGTGCTAGCGGGTGGTACCGAAAGTATGAGTAATACGCCTTACTTGCTAGTCGATGCTCGTTGGGGCGAGCGGCTGGGTCATGCGAAAGTCGTTGATGCGATGTACCACGATGGATTCCATTGTCCATTGAGCGATTTACTGATGGGTGATACTGCTGAAAATCTTGCCGATCGATATGAAATTACACGAGAGGAGGCTGATCGCTATGCAGTTGAGACTCAGCAACGTTGTGAACAAGCAAGAGCTCTCGGGAATTTCAAGGATGAGATTGTGCCAATAACGATCCAAAACGAGACAAGTGGTGTTGAGGTAATTGATGTTGATTCCCATCCGAGAAACGGTGTCAGCTTTGACAGCTTGCAAGAGCTTACCCCAGTGTTTCGGAAGGGAGGTGTGGTACATGCTGGAAACTCTTCAGGAATTACTGATGGTGCTGCTTCAGTTGTTGTTCTGTCTAAAGAGAAGGCTTGTGCTCTTGGTGTTGTTCCTATGGCGCGTATCGTCGGTTATTCTTCTTCTGGTGTTGATCCAGCTTACATGGGGATTGGACCAGTTGCAGCAATTCGAAATCTTTTAGATAAGACCGGTCTTAGCCTAAACGATGTTGACCTTATTGAACTAAATGAAGCTTTCGCAGTACAAGTCCTTGCTTGCCACCGGGAACTTAATTTAGATCTTACAAGGGTTAATGTGAATGGCGGCGCAATCGCATTAGGTCATCCTATCGGTGCAACCGGAGCAAGAATTGTCGTTACTCTTTTGTATGAAATGAAGAAGCGCGCTGTTAAGAGAGGTATCGCAGCATTGTGCATTAGCGGAGGAATGGGCCTTGCGTTATTAGTCGAAAATTTGTAGTCGTTCTTCCGCATCGTTTCAAGGGACGATTGGAAAAATAGAGACTGAAGATGAACCAAGCACTTCTTTTGTGAGGCGTTATGTCCGAAATTTCTTTATTACTGTAATAATTTGCTTCGGTCTAATCCGTCGACGTTTCCTGGTATAGGAATTCCGAGGAGGGAGGCAAGAGTTACTGACAGATCGACTGTATAAATTTGTTCAGACACGGTGGAGTTTTTAATCCCAGGCCAAAACAATATTGCAAGAACATCGCGATCATAAATATAAGGCGATCCGTGTGTCGTGCCACTCTGGCGGCTCATGTAGCCTTTCCGAAGCTGAATAAATAGATCAGGGCTACGGTCTAAGTGAAAGCTGTTTCGATAGAGCTCTAGTTTTGAGTTTTGTGAAGTTATTGGGATTGCGTTATTTTCGATGTCGGTTCGTGTCCAAACTGCTTCCACGCTCGAGCAACGCTTTAGCTCTTTGGCCAAGAAATTCTCTAACTTGATTCTAGATGTTTTCTTTTGTTGAAGCCTGTTGTAGTCAAATGTGTAGGGGTAGACAAACCAACCTTTTCCAAACTTATTCTCGAAGGATTTCTGTGCTTGTTTGAAGCAGTCCTCATCTGTTTTAGATAAGCGCCTCCCTTTATGTTTTCCATTCGTTTGATGTTCGGGCAGAGGGGCAACTCCATGATCTGCAGAAAGGGCAATGGCAACATGCTCGATACCTATGAGTTCATCAATCAGGGTGAAAAAGTTTCCTAGGTTGCGGTCAAGCCGTATTATGGTGTCGAGTAATTCTCTGGAATTTGGGCCGAACAAGTGACCGACAGCATCGACACTTGAAAAACTCAATGCAAGTATATCCGGGAGAGTGTCACTGCCGAGTTTTTCGTTACGCACGAGCTTTTCTGCGAAGTTGAGTAGATAAGATTCTATAAATGGTGACTCATAGAGATCTGTATAAAATGATTGGTCAGGTTTTTTTGATCTCTCACCGATCTGGTATGAGAATTCTGAAGGAATAATGTCCATCTCCCGCAATGTCTCATCTGAGACTGCTATTGGATTCCAGTCTTGACCAAGGTAGGCTCCCGATAAACTTTCACTATGAACGGTATTGACCCATACGGGATAGCTTTTTGTATAGTGATGGCTAGTGACCCACTGGCCGTTCACTGGATCAAACCAATACACTCCGTCTGCTTTTTGCCCACCCATAACAATAGAAGAACGATCCTTCCCACCGATAGAATAGACTTTTGAGTTACTGTTCTTATTCTGAATCCAATCCCCAAGGCCATCAGTCAACAGTCTTTTTGGTGAGCGGCCACCTAAGGAAGTTCGTTTTGAGTTAGCCGGCGGCAATATGGCAGATTCTGGATCAGAAACGCAGTAGACTAATTTATTCTCTTTTCTTTCGTACCAATCATTGCCCACCATTCCGGAATGCCTTGGATGGCGTCCTGTCGATAAAGAAGCGTGACCAGAAGCCGTAACCGTGTTGGCGTGCAAGTGCTGAACATTGTCGAAAACGACTCCTTTTTTTATTAGGTCTAAGAGTCCGTATCTGAGAACGGGACGAAAGCGTTCGAGGTAATCCCCTCGACCCTGATCGATAGTAAGGATTAATATTAACTTTGGCTGAGGGTTTTGTCCCAATGCAAGGAATGGTTGCAAAAGAACAATGCAAAAAAGAAATGCACGAAAATTCATCTTTTACAGAATAGCAAGTTTGTAATTAGAGTACGGCAAAAATACAAACATATGTACCAATAAAGTTAGCGAAGAAAACAGTTCTGCAGTCATTGTAGTAAAAAGATAAGAGCGTGTAGTGAGATAAATAATCCTTTTATTTGGGTTCAAAGAGGGAGCTCAGTTTTTTCTAATAAAACTTCCTGATTGCTTTTTATTTTGGATAGTTTTTCTGCGCCTTCCAAGATTTGTCCAATTGGGTTAACAGGACTAGCAGCTCGAGGTTCGTTTGATAACGAAACTGGGGTTGGTCCAAAGAAAATGCAGAAAGCATTACCCGGTGGCCAAAAGGCCAGTTCTCCTACCGCCATGACTTCACGGGCATCGCTGGCCAGTTCCACTTCGATAGGCATTGCAAAATAAAGCTCGTGCCCCCAGAGGACTCCTTCCCCCTGAAAAGGAAGGGCACTGTAGACTTTTACCGCCGTATTGGTATCGTTCAGCTCAGAGTAGAGCTTTATATTGCCTACATTAATTCGAACAATTTTCGCCACCTAACCTCCTTAGAAATAATAGTCGGGCTTGCAGTAGTATTAGCGTCCGCAATAAGCAAATACTCCCATTGCTATTATCAAGATCAAAGGAGGGATCCATAGCAAGGGAATCCACTTTTGAAGCTTTCGCTGCTTTTCAGCGTTTTCTAGATTAACGGTCAATTTAGTTGAACCTCTAATGTAATCTGCCTAATTTACTATAGTTGCGTTTTATTAGATTTGATGTTGGGATGTTTTAAAATTTTTGACTTTTTATACGTGTAATGTCGAGTTGGTTGTCAGTCTAACTTTTCTAGAATACGGCCTATAGTCTCGTTGATGTAATCAGCAAAACCTGAAGGACTTGGGCCTAGACGAACGATAACCATTTCTCTGGACGGAATGATAACGGTGACTTGTCCCATGAAACCAGATGGCCAAAATGCATCTTCGGGAACACGGTCCCAGACGTGCCCGCGGTTGAGCCAAAAGGAGCCTCCATATCCTTTTTTGGGATCGGTGGGTGTAGGCGTCGTGATGAAGTCCACCCATCCTTTAGCGAGAATCCTTTCTCCTTCCCAAACGCCATCTTGTAAATGGAGAAGTCCAAAACGAGCCCAATCCATCGCGCTGCCGTAGTCGTACCCTGTCATAATAAAATTACCGTAAATGTCTGTTTCAAGGACGTAATCACGTGCACCAATCTTGTCAAAGAGAGCCTTGCGTGGGAAAGAAAGATAATCATCACCTCGAGCTTCTACGATGTTTTGAATGATGTATCCGAGCGTTAGGGGGTCGCTATTTCTGTAGCGGAACACAGTACCGGGTTGGATTTCGAGTGGTTGATTTACTGCATGCTCGAAGACATTAATAGCATCCGTGTAGATTCGAAAATGTTCGTTGGCCAATGTCCATGACTCAGCAGAATCCAGACCATAATTTTTAAAATCCAGACCACTAGACATTCGGACTAGATGGCGAATTGTAATTTTGTTTCTAGGGTCGTTGTCATCCTGCCACTCCGCTACTGGAGCACGATCGTCAAGTTTGAGTTCCCCTTGGTGTACCAACACACCTATGAGTGCAGCAGTAATACTTTTCCCTTGTGACCAACTGATCTGCGGAGTATTTTTGCCGAAACCACCTGCATAGCGTTCGCCAATGATCTTTCCGCGATGAATGACCAAGAGAGCTCGAGTGTTTTGTTCCTTACGAGACATCGCCCAGTTGAGGGCTTCATTGAGTTGAGGGCGTAATGCGTATGCTTCGACATCCCCTGTAGGCCATTGTTGTGTTGCTGCATCGGGCAGCTTGGATTCTATAGAAGAACGTTCAAAAAAAACGTCACTTGTTCCTTGTGGCAAGATTGTGCAGCCTTGGTCTCCGTTATATTTTGATGTCCAAGAAGGACCACCCTTGATCGAAACTGTTGCAGTTTTTCCCTTTTGGTTAACCGTATAGTAGAAATCATCGCGCCAATCAAAAATATCGAAGCGACTGATATCTTGATTTACTACTTCTTCGGGACTTCTTATTAGATCACGTCCAACAACATACAAACCGGAGCAAAGATGGTGAGAAGCCATTGCGAGTTGTTGGTTAGGTGGGATGCTCAATAAGCCTATCAATAGTAGCGTGTGCATAGCTTAAAGTTTAGCATTGGGGTTACTCCTTTGACAGCGAAGGATACTCCATGGTACGAAAACCTAGTTTGGAGGCATAAAGTGGGACTATCTCGCAGGCAGTTTTTTCAAGCGAGTGCGACAGCGCTTGCGACTACTAGTTTTGGCTTTAATTTGAGCCAGGCTTCTGAACGTGCGAAAGAATTGAAGATTGCAAAAACGATGCAAACTAACAGTGTTTGTCCGTATTGTGCTGTTGGTTGTGGGGTAGTTATACACACTTTGGGGGATGGAGCTAATAATGTTAAGCCGACAGTAGTCCATATCGAAGGTGATGTAGAAAGTCCAATTAATCAAGGAACTTTGTGCTCGAAAGGTATTTCCTTAAAGCAGTATGTAGTTAACGATCGACGTCTTACCAAACCGCTCTATCGTGCTCCTGGTGCAACGGAATGGAAAACTATTGAGTGGGACGACGTATTGAATCGGATGGCTCGGCGTATAAAAGACTCTCGTGATTCTGGATTTATTGAAAGAGATGAAAAGGGTCTATTGGTCAATCGACTGGAAAATGTAGCTCTTATAGGTGGTTGTACTGATACGAATGAGGTTAACTATCTTCTTGGCAAGCTTCGTTTCGGTCTAGGGATTGTTACTTACGAAAATCAAGCCCGTCTTTGACACGGCCCTACGGTGGCCAGTTTGGCTGCCACTTTTGGACGGGGAGCCATGACCAATGGCTGGACTGATGTTGCGAACACTGCTGTTGTTCTTGTCATGGGAGGAAACCCGGCCGAAAACCACCCAGTCGGTTTTCGGTTTGCAATGGAGGCCAAAAGAAAGAGGAAAGCTAAGATTGTATGTGTTGATCCGAGGTTCAACCGGACAGCAGCAGTATCTGATGCTTATGTTCCGATCCGGTCTGGAAGCGACATTGCTTTTCTAGGAGGCCTAATCAATTATGTGCTTCAAAATGACCTTTATCACGAGGACTATGTTAAGCAGCATACGAATGCATCCTTTCTTGTAGAAGAGGGCTTTGGTTTTGATGACGGTTATTTCTCCGGTTGGAACGACAACTCAAAGAGTTATGACAAGTCGACGTGGAACTATAAGAAGGATGCACAAGGTTTTGCTGTAATTGATGTTGATTTGTTAAATGAACGTTCGGTGTTTCAATTATTGAAGAAGCACTATGAACGGTACACTCCCAAGTTGGTTGCTGATATCTGTGGCTGTACGTCAGAGGAATTTAACCGAACAGCAGAAATTATTTGTTCTACAGGACGAGCCGGACAGTCCGGAACTATCCTTTATGCGCTAGGTTGGACCCAGCACTCGCACTCCGTTCAACTCATACATGCTGCTGCAATGCTTCAACTACTTCTTGGGAATATTGGCATACCGGGTGGTGGAGTTAATGCTCAGAGGGGTCATTCAAACATCCAAGGTGCAACAGATATGGGCGCTTGGAATATGCTGCCGGGATACATGAAAGTTCCACAAGCTTCATGGCAAACTCTCGAAGCATACGTCCGAGCCAATACACCTGTACCTCTGCGCCCAAATTCTCTTAACTATTGGAGTAACACCTCCAAATTCTTTGTCAGCTTATTGAAGGCCTATTATGCCGACAATGCTAAACACGAAAATGATTTTGGATATGACTATCTCCCTAAACTCGGTGAGTCAGATAATTTTAGTTGGGGATACTTTTTTGATCGTATGCATCGGGGTGAACTCGAAGGACTTATCTCTTTCGGAATGAACCCAGTAGCAAACGGACCGAATTCGCCCAAGATGCTGGCAGCGCTCAGAAAATTAAAATGGTTAGTCGTAGTTGAAAACTTTGATACGGAGACTGCCTCATTTTGGAATGCTAAAAAACTTGCAAGCGAGTATTACAGTGACGTTCCTGAAGCAGACAATATTGATACAGAGGTGTTTTTGCTACCCGCAGCTTGTTTTGCTGAAAAGGATGGAGCGTTTGTAAACTCATCTCGTTGGTTACAATGGAAGAGTGCCGCTTTGCCACCTCCCGGTGATGCTAAGCCAGACCAGGAAATTATAGCGCGTCTTTTTCTAAAGCTTAGAGAACTTTATGATAAGGAAGGTGGCAAGTCACCTGAGCCTCTGATGAGTGTGGCTTGGAAATATGGAAATGCCGTTTCGCCGGATCTCAAAGAAGTCGCACGTGAGATCAATGGTCAGGAGATTGCTTCCGGTCGTCAGCTCTCGGGTTTCGGTAATTTAAAGAACGACGGTTCAACTCTTTGTGGTAATTGGCTTTACTCTGGATCTTATACTGAGGAAGGTAACCAAATGGCTCGACGTAGCCAAGAAGACTCCACTCAGTTGGGTCTCTATGCGAAATGGAGTTGGAGTTGGCCCGCCAATCGACGCGTTCTCTATAATCGTGCTTCTGCGGATATTTCAGGTGCTCCGTGGGACGAAACCAGAGCTCCGATTCGTTGGTTAGGTAATAGATATACAGGTGACGTCCCTGATTTTAAATCAGATGCTACGCCAGACTCTTTCGGTTCTTTCATAATGCTGCCAGAAGGTGTGGCTAAATTGTTCGCAGCTGATTTTGTTGAGGGTCCATTTCCAGAGCACTATGAGCCTGTGGAGTCACCGGTTGATAACGCACTGCATTTGGGTGTTGGCAGCAATCCAATGGCTACGGTGTTTACTGGTGGATTAGATCCGCTGGGTGATGTTAATAGTTATCCGTATGTTGCGTTGACCTATAGACTAACTGAGCATTTTCATTTTTGGACCAAGCATGTCAAAACCAATACCATGTTGCAGTCGAGTTTTTTTGTTGAAGTGCCTAAAGGGCTTGCGGAGGAAAAAGGAATAGTCAATGGAGATATTGTTTGTGTTAGCTCTGCACGTGGCACAGCAAAAGGACCAGCCATGGTTACTAAGCGAATTCGAGCCCTTCAGGTGGCTGGCCGTACGTTGTATCAGGTAGGGCTGCCGATACATTGGGGTTTCTTGGGAAGAGCTAAAGGTCCCCTTGTCAACAATCTCACGCCTACAGTATTTGATCCGAACTCCGGGACACCAGAGTACAAAGGTTTTCTTGTTAATTTGGAGAAGGTTTTGTGACGATAGTAGCCAAATTGGTCGACACAACGACATGTATTGGTTGCAAAGCATGTGAGGCTGCTTGCCAAGAATGGCAAGAGCAGGATTTTTCTGTACAGGCCTATGATGGCAGCTATCAGACAGTACCTGAGTTACGTCACGATTTTTGGAATCTGATTAAATTCAACGAGATTGAACATGATGACGGAAGCTTGTCTTGGATTATGGCGAAATATCAGTGTATGCATTGTGCGGATGCAGGATGTATCACTGCTTGTCCTGCACCTGGAGCGATATTTCGACGAGAGAATGGTACCGTAGATTTCGACCACGACAAATGTATCGGATGTGGATATTGCATCACAGGTTGTCCATTTGATGTGCCTAGGCTCAGTCCTATTAACCAAAAAGTTTATAAATGTAACTTGTGTTCGGACCGCACTGCCGTAGGGCTTGAGCCCGCGTGCATCAAGGCGTGCCCAACGAACTGCTTAACTTTTGGTTCTCGTGACGACCTCATTCGCATAGCGACGGAGCGTGTGGAGACTCTGAATGAAGATGGTAAAAAAGATGCAGGTCTATACAACCCAGAGGGTGTTGGAGGTACGAATGTCCTATACGTGTTGGCAGACGCCAAGAGGGTAGAACAGTATGGTCTCCCAAAAGACCCGAGTGTTTCTTGGGCAGTGAGTTTTTGGAAAGGGCCTCTTAAATGGATTGGTAATGCCATGTTCATTGGGACCATTCTTGGAACATTTATTCACTACATCCGTTTCGGTCCTCGTAGCGATGAAGAGAAGGCCTCTTGATTACTGAAGAACAGCAACAATTGGAGAGATTTTCCTTTGCGGAGCGCTGTGTGCACTGGATAGCGGCCTTAAGTTTTCTTTATGTAGCTTTGACAGGACTTGCACTATGGACAACACAGCTTTTTTGGTTGTCACATATTTTTGGTGGGGGTGAAGCTACGCGTCGTTGGCATCCTTGGGGTGGCCGTATTTTTGCCTTTGTACTTGCCGTGATCGTTAGAAAATGGTTCGAGGACATGAAACTGAATCATGACGATCGTATTTGGATCAAGAAGTTGCAAAAATACGTTACTCATGATGATGAAGACCTACCGGAACCGGGACGGTTCAATGCGGGTCAGAAAATGCTTTTTTGGATTCAGAGTTTTTCAACAATTTTGCTTTTGGTCAGTGGCATAATTTTGTGGTTTCCAGAACATGTTTCACTATCAAATTCCTTTCGAATCGCTGCGATACTTATTCATTCCTCAACAGCTGTTATATCCATCAGTAGTATCCTCATACATATTTATATGGGAACAGTTGCCGTCCCGGGTGCTTTAGAAAGTATGCTCAATGGTAAGGTTAGTAGGGGTTGGGCACGTATGCACCATCCCAATTGGTACCGGGATGTGACAAAAAAATAGAGCGTATAGTGTGAAGGATTCTCTTACACCGGGTGTTTTCTTGATTCAACGTATTCAGGTTGATAAAAAGCGTACGATTGCGTTTCTGGGTGAGGAAGGCAGAGTTTACTCGACGCCAGCGATGGTGAAAGATATTGAGTACGCCAGCCTGCAACTTCTTCACCGCTATCTTGACCAAGGGGAAAGTTCAGTGGGAGTGCACGTGTCTGTCGATCACTTGGGGGCGACTCCTCTGGAAGCTTGGGTTGAAATCAGGGTTGAAATCGAAACCATTGATCGAAGAAAAGTAAGGCTGTCGGCTGAAGTGAGGGATAGTTTTGAGATTGTGGGGAAGGGTATTCATGAGCGCTTTGTGATTGATGTGTTGCGCCACCGCAAGCGCTTGGTAGAAAAGATAGCTAATCTAACGAAGATGAGATAGCAAAATCTTGATGGTTGTGACATGATTGCAAAGTTCGGAGTGCGGGATATGACACGTAACAAGGAGGAAAGACCGTTGCGAACCCCAATATTATTGCTAATGTTAGGATGTCTTCTGTTCCCTGTCCTGGCCATGGCTCAGGAAGAAGAGAGCAGTGATGTAGAGGATCTCACCTATGAACTCGTCGATGCAGTTTATGATGAGAACTTGCGCGATGTCCGACGTTTGTTAGGTGATGGTGCTGATGCTAACGCTATGACTTTAAATGAATTGCCAATTATTGGTTATGCTTCTATGAAGGGTCTTCAGCGTATAGTTCAAGCTCTTGTGGAAGCAGGCGCTGACGTTGAAGCAAAGGATCTAACCGGCGCAACTGCGCTTATGTATGCCGGACAATTTGGAAACAATGAAATTTTGGAGTCACTTATCGAGGCGGGTGCAGATTTGGATGCTGCTGATAGTCTTGGTTGGACGCCTGCGATTCGAGCAGTAGTTGGTGAAAATTTAGATGGAGTAACTACACTCAAAGAAGCTGGTGCAGATTTCGATGTCGCTGACTATTTTGGACGTACTGCTTTACAGATAGCAGAGGGGCGAGATAGTCAGGAGATTGTCGCTTTTTTGACTGGTGGTTCTTGACGAAGCTTCTTTAAGGGCCCTAGATTTTTGCTAGGTTAAGGTGTCTTTTGTGGAGCCTCTTATTTTTCATGTAGGCTGACATATTTGATCGAGCATTTTGATGTGCGTGGAGTTAAAGATCGTGCTTCGCGCATACGTATGTTCCAATCATTTTGTGACAAGCGCGCTGTCCGAGCTCACTATCTATCAAAAAGCTATCCTGAGTCCGCAGAGGCACTGTTATTTTATGCAGAGTTAGCTTCTTTTCAGAGCAATACTATTCACACTTGGGAATCGCTGATTAGTATCGTTTTGAGTTGCGGTCCAAAGGATCTTCGTCAAGCCGCTAGAAATTTTGATCAACAAACTTGTGATAAAGCGATTAGTAACTATCGTTCTGGTTCAGACCGAAAGTCGGTACAAAGCTTTTTTGCTCGAGTATTATTGCAGCCCGAAGTTGCTACGCAACCCGAGGACTCATTGTCCGCTGAGCCTGGGGTATGTCCACGTTGCGGTCATCTTCCTCAAGTCGGCTGTATGGTTGTCCAAGGAGAGGGTAGTGCTCTAGAACTTTTCTGTTCACTTTGCTTCCACAGATGGCGTAGTGTTCGAGGATACTGCTCGGTGTGTAAAGCGAAAAGAGATCGTAAACTGGCCTACTTTAAGGCTTCAGAATTTGAGCACACCCAGATTCAGGTATGCGAAATCTGCCGCCATTACCTGCATATCTTGTATTCTGAAAAGTTGTCTGGTGCTGTGCCGGATGTAGATGAGATTGCAGGCCTGTCTCTTGATGTTTGGGCACACAAGAAAGGTTACCGAAAGGTTATGCCTAACCTAATAGGTATCTAGAGATTTCGGTGTCAAGTTGATATTGCATCCTTTGTTGGATATCGAAATCGATTTCGATATCAGCGAGTACATTGATTGGTGTTCCATCAATTGTGGCAGGTTTAAATCTCCAGCTTGAAACTGCTTGTAGAGCGGCATTGTCTAAACTATCGTCCAAAGTCTTATGGATTCGAATAGGTCCCATAGAACCGTCTTTACGAATTATGGCACGAAGAGTCACGCGCCCTTCAACTCTACGATTGAATGCACTTTCTGTATACAATGGTGGTGTTTCATTAGTAATTTTCGGTGGTGCGAGGTGCTCTGAGCCGGAAACAATAGGTTTTTCGGCCAGTATTATATTGGCAACGCTAGGTTGGCTGGCAATGTTGATTATGTGGAGAATGTAGGATTTTTTTTGCTTGTTAGCCCAGTCTTTTGCGGAAAGGTTAGTTGAATCTCTAAAATGCGTGTCAGCGCCAGCCATGAGGAGTAATCTGGTTGCGTCTACCCTCCCGTTCCTAACAGCAATAATAAGTGCTGTTTCTCCTGAGTTGTTCTGAATGTTTAAGTTGGAGTTAGCCTTAATTAGCAATGTCATCAGTTCTGGGAAATCATTCTCAGCTGCGTACATTAAGGGTGTAAACCCACGACCATCTTGTGAATTATGGTTTAGGAGAGGGTTTTCCAGAAGCTTTTCCGCAGTGGTGTAATTCCCAGAACGTACAGCTCGGTGAAACTGAGTATCTTCGTTTTGGGTTGCCCCAGACACCAAAGATAACGTATACGTAACGGATATTAATAGGTTTCTAAACACCATCTTGATACTAACGCCCTTCTAAGTCTAGGTCTATCTTTGCATTGACAAAATAGCTATTCGAACCACACAGAGCGAACTCGCGCAGCGAGTTTTCGGGGGTCACGTTCTGATGCTTGTGACAAATTTGACCAGTTCAATGCAAGGCGTTCGACGCCACTCGCTTTGGGCAACTCCCAGCGGACTTGTTGCCATCCTGGTGATAGTTCGACGGTCGCTAATGTTTTGCCATTCAGTTTACTGGAGACAGTTTGGGTGTTTCCGTGCAATGGTGCTATATCGAGAACTATATGGTCTGCCCCGTCTGGCCTTCTAAATAAGATGGTCGATTGTTTTCGGTGAGCCCAGCGAAAGGATAAGTCGCCAAAGTTTTCTGCTTTCATCCAACCGCTTTCATAGTGCTGTCTTGCTGCTGGTCCATCGACTGCTATGACGAATGGATCAGGTGGAAGTTCACTGCGGCGTGTTCGAAATACTATATTTGTTTTGTCTTCAAAAAAAACATCTACTGGAAGAACTTGATTAATAAAAGAAGCAACTCCATATTTCGAGTAAGCTTTATCTATAACAAAGTAGCCAATCCCAAGGAACCGTGCAGTTGCGGGTGCGGCTATTTTCTCTTTTGCTAATAACTCGGTTGTTAGGTCCACCTTGGCTTTCCGTAAATCGATAAGAGTTCGTATCAGAGGTAGGCCGAACCAATATTCAAACTTCTCTGTAGGAACGCGTGCAACGGTTCCGACGAGAATGGGCTTTTGATGCGTTCTTTGATGATTCATTACATCACCTGGGGATTGCTCGATGCCAGGTATTTCAACTACGCTAATGTAGTCTTTATCTAGATAGATCTCATTGAAGATTTCCGGTGTATCATTTTGGAAAAGTGGTGTTGGTATTGACAAATATTCTGCAACAAAAACAGCAGAGACGATTGTAGTTGTCAGTTTCCGGCGCTGCTTCCACGCTAATGCCATCATCATCGAGAGACTCAGTACTACAATGATTGCAAATCGCGATGGTGCACGCATGTTATTCAATACTGGGACGGATTCGAATAACTGAAAGGGTAGCATGAGGCCTGTATCCATACCCCCAATATGTAGAGAACTTCCGAGGCTTAAGATGATTAACACTGAGGCACATAGCGCCCAGAAGTGGTTTTTGATGCCTATCAATGCTAGAAAGAGCAATAAATAGCCTGAGAAAACAGTAGATTCAGTAATGTTTTCATCGAAGTTAAATCCAGGAAAGAATGTTTGCCCGGAAGGAGGGACGACATAAGATAGAACATCGGCTGAATAGCGGTCGGCTCCAGTGTAGGGTTGGTAGTTCCAGTTAGTTAGATCATGGTACATCTGAAAGAAGAAAGGGGCCATAAGTATTAAGACGATAGCGCTTACGGAAGCGAAACGAAGAACGATCTTTCGCCATCTCTTATGGTAGTAAATGGCGAAAAGGATTGTGAATAAAGTCAGAAATAATAGATATGAGAGAGAGGTATACCCGCATAATGCCGCTACAATACCTGCCAAAGTAATCATGGCCATTGGAAAGCGGTCTCGGTCTGATATTTCAAAGAGTAGTAACACATAGAGGGGAATCCACTCCGTTCCTAGTAAGTCGTAGTGACCAGCTAGTCGGGTTGTACGATACGGACAAAAGGCAAAAGCTAGTCCAGCTAAGAAAGCCCCTTCTTTAGTTGCGCCTAAGCGTCTTGCGAGCGCATAGGTTCCTAGCCCAGAGGCAACAAAAGTCCATAAAATGATGAGGTTGGCTGATGCGGTTTCATTTCCGATGAGTTCACTTACTGTTGCGAAAACAAACCCTAGAGCGCTCGCAAGTGTATGCAATGATAGGCCGATACCAATGGGATAAAAAATCCATTCTGTTTCGAAAGGATTTGTTCCCAGCTCAAACAGTGCCTTTTTCAACCACCAATAGTTCCAAAGATAGATCTTTGCGTCTCCAGTTGATTGTCCGATGTGGTGAGTTGTGAAATTCCATACTGTTGGGTAAGTAAAAAGGATAGTTAGAGTTGCGTATCCGAGAGCCAAAAGACAAGCTACTTTGGCTCGGTGCAAGTTCAAGAAGAATTGCCCCCGTCAGGACGTCTTTTTTTTCGGAAAAACTCGACCTGATATTTTTGCACTGCCTTCGCATGTTCTCGGTATGTGGTTGAGAAGTGAGAGGTTCCATCGTTTTTTGACACGAAGAAAAGATATTTTGTATTAGCTGGGTTGAGAACAGCATCGATTGAATCTTCTCCGGGTGAAGCGATGGGGCCAGGAGGGATACCAGGCACCCGATAGGTGTTGTAGGGACTATCCAGTTTTAAATGAATACGTCGCAGGTTTCCGTCGTATTTACCCTCAATTTTTAACGCGTAGATGATGGTTGGATCAGAGGCTAGTCGCATTCCAAGCTTGAGTCTGTTCCAGAAAACACTTGCCACCAGTGGCCTTTCTTCTGCAGCTCCTGTTTCTTTTTCTACTAAGGATGCGAGGGTTATCACTTGGTGTGGGGTCAAGCCTAATTCCTTGCTTTTTATCCTTTTCTCGTCATTAAAGATCGTTTCAAATTGGTTAACCATTGTGTTAACGATTTGCTCAGAAGTGGCGTTACGAGTGAATTGATATGTCGTCGGAAATAGATAGCCTTCTAGGTCTTTTACGTGTTCTGCTATATCTTTTGAGAGCTCTGTATTGCGAAAAGAATTTTCTAGTGCTGCTTTATTACTCAGGCCCGAAGCTGCAACGTGCTCTGCCGTTTCTTGGACAGTAAGTCCTTCTGGAATCGTTATAGCAAAGGTGTAAATGTCACCTTGAACTAATCGTCTGGCAACCTCTAGTGTCGACAGCGGTTTGGAAAAACGGTATTCACCGGTTTGGAGCCTTTCTGTCTCTCCACGAATTCGGAGGGCTATCAGAAATAGTGTTCGGTTCTCAATGATGCCTTCGTCTTCGAGAGCTTTGCCAATCATGTAGCCTGTTTCACCGCGAGCTATTTTAAAGAACCGTTCTTTCTCTGGATAACCTTTGAAAGCAGCGCTGGCTCTGTTGTGTCCATAATAAGCAATGCCAATAGTGGATAGTACTAAGACTATAACCAGCCCGTAAGCCGCTTGCAGAGTACGCATATCTGAAATTTAATTTGATCTTTGTGCGTCGAGAAAGCGTTGGAGTATTAAAGCGGCTGCCACACGGTCAATCGATTGCTTGCGTTTTTTTCGTGAGATGTCAGTTTTAAGAAGGATTTCTTGGGCATCTACAGTTGTGTGACGTTCGTCCCAAGTTGTAATGGAAAGTTTGGTGCATAGTTTCAAAGCGTGAATGAACCGGCGCACTTTTGCGGCCTGAGGTCCTTCGCTGCCATCAAGAGAGTAAGGCATTCCAACGACGATCTCTGCAACATTCTCTAGTTGTGCTAGTTGGAGCAAGTATGTAATGTCCTTGCGATTACCGCGACGTTCTCGAGTCTCTCTTGGACTTGCGATCAAAGCGCTATCATCGGAAAAAGCTACTCCGATGCGTTTATCGCCGATGTCCAATCCCATAAAACGTGCCATTATATTTGTGTTGGACTGAAAGTATAGACTTCGTTATTTAGAACGGTCAAACCATTGAAAGTTTCACTCAGTTGAAAGCTCATTGAAATAGGACTTGATACCACTTTTTTTTGTTCTGAAGGCCAGCTACCATAGCTAAAGAGGGTCTATATAATTGACGTCTTGTTGGCATGCTTGGAGTCTGATCGTTTTTCTTTTTGCGGGTTCTGTTTTTTGGTCCCGAGTTTATTTTGAGAGTCGTGTTGATGGAGAACCTGTAAATCCGGAACGTTGGCTTCATCCAGAGCAGAAGCTAGCAGGTTTTAATTGATTAATGAGAACGAATTGACCTTAAGCACTCTGCGAGACAGAATAATACATATGGAAGGCTGGTTTAGTAAATCTGTGAAGAAAATACGCGTTAAGCATTTTGTATTTACGTTTTCCGCTCTTATTGTTCTATACACTGTTTTAGGTGGGGTTTTGGGTAGAGTACTAGCGCGCGATAGTGCTTACCGTCACCTTTTGGTTTTCCAAGATGTCATGACTCTCGTGATGAATAACTATTTGAAAGAACCTGAAATGGAAAAAGTTATGGGGGGAGCGATCCGAGGCATGATGGAGGCTCTAGATGCTGACAGCTGCTACCTCTCGCCAGAAGAGTTTCAAACTTTTAAGTCACGTAATAATCAGCCGAGTTCTAACATCGGCGTAGAGATTACTAAGCGATACTACATTCAGTTGGTTGCTGTAATGCCTGGGTCGGCGGCGGAAGAATCTGGATTAAAGCCTGGTGACCTTTTAAAGTCCATTGACGGAAAGAATACTCGAGAAGTGAATGTTATTGTAGGTGAGTCCATGTTACGAGGACCTGAGGGTTCGACGCTTGAATTGGAAATCATGCGTGTGCGACAACCTGAACCAATTAAAGTCACTCTTGTCCGTCGAGAGAACACTTTGTCTCCAGTAAAATTTGAAAAGCTAGAAGACGAAACGGGTTATATTCATATCTCCCAGTTCAGCAAAGATACGGCTACGGATGTTAAGCGAGCTGTTGAAATGTTAGTGATGCAGGGCGCACAAGGGATTGTGTTGGACGTTCGAAATAGTTTTGGTCGTCTCGCAGAAGAAGGAACATCCGTAGCACAACTTTTTATTTCTGGGGGAGTTGCGGCC
>CAZFLB010000263.1:0-8766 GCA_964518945.1 uncultured Acidobacteriota bacterium
TCCCCTCCCCGCGGAAACCTACATAAAAGACCTACATCAGGCAAAAGCGTTAATCACCATGAAGGAAGCCGGTCTATTCGTCATACAACTTCTCCCGGAATATGCACCAGTCACAGCAGCAAAATTTTCCATGCTAGTGGAATCCGGTTATTACGACGACCTTACCTTTCATCGGGTCGAACCCAATTTCGTGCTTCAGGGTGGCAGCCCTGGCGCAAATGAATTTGTAGGCATAAAAAACTACATGCGCGACGAAGTAAGCCTACTTACTCACGCACGGGGAACAATTGGGATTTCCACTCGAGGCCGAGATACGGGCGATGGGCAAATATTCATCAATCTGGTCGACAATTACCGACTAGATCACAACTATACTGTCTTCGCCCGCGTCATTGAAAATATGGACAATGTAGACAGGATTCTCGAAGGCGACGTTATCCTGTCGATAAAGGTCATCAGACCTAATCAACGTTCTCAATGAAAACAGCTGAACTATAGAAAGCCGATACGTTCTAAAAAATACCTCTAAGCATTCGACAAGCTAGCAACAGCAGTAACGGCGAGAAATCAATTCCTCCCGCCGGAGGAATCAGGCGCCTAATCGGTGCCAGTGCCGGCTCCGTTAGCTTCCGAGAGTAATAAACGACCGGATTACTCGGAGGAAGCTGTAGCCAACTGATCATTACCCTCGCCAGAACAACGAGGCTATAAATATCCAATAACTGCCCCAGCGGACTGTTACCACTCATACGAACATGCTAACACAAGCCCACTACCCTGTCGTCGGAAGTTCAAACATGGCTGCCTCGGCATCATTTCTTACCAACAGATAGCGTCCTGCTAAAGCCGGGCTGTTCCATACTTTTCCATCGATAACACCAAAGGTTATGAGTTCCCTAAGACCATCTGGAGAAGGGTCAACAAGAACCAATTCTCCATACTCAGTCTGGATCAACAACAGCGCATTTGCACTATCCTCTGGCACGACAAGAAGCAGTTGTCCATGACCATAACGACCCTGTTTCCACTGACGCTCTCCATTCTGAGGATCCAAACAAACAAGAATTCCGTCATCCATTCCATACACAAAGCCTTCGTAAAAAACAAGATTCGAGAATTTCGCTTTTAGTCTGATGTTCTCCCAAACAAGGGCGGCCGTCATTTCACCACTTTCTTCCTTAGTAATTTCAAATACTTTCGCTCCTACTCCATAGCCCGAGGAGACCAATAACCGGTTATGTGGTAGCGGTAGCGGCTGTACCACATTGGGCTGCCGTGCTGGCCACGGCACTCTCCACAAAACACGCCCAACATTAGGATCATGCCCGGTAACGCTGGACTCATTGAAAGAAATAATTTGCCTGACCCCATCGAAAGTTGCGACCAACGGTGCTCCGTAAGCTGGTGAATCCTCACCAGCCCTCCAAATCAACTCACCATGTTGGCTGTCATAGGCAACAAGCGTGCTGCCACCACTAACTACTACCAAATTATCTATAAGCAGAGGAGAATCACTCTTGCCCCAAACAAGAATCTTCCCGCCGTTGTCCTGCAAGACTTCCCGTTTCCACAAGACATCCCCAGAATCTAGATTCAATACAGTCAAAACACCAGTAGACCCCATCACGTAAACGAGGTCGTTCTTTATCGTTGGCGTCGAACGTGGTCCATCACCAGCTATAACATTGTTATAACTAATGGCAGCGTTTGTAACCCACTCTATTTGACCCGTAGACACCGAATATCGAACGACCTGCTCTTCTTGCCCATGTTGCTCCTGAGTCACAGCAGCGTTTCCAGATACTGCAAAGCCGGACCAACCTTTACCCACATTTCTTCTCCATACGAGGCGCGGCGGCGTCTGACTCCAGTCACTAGAAAGAGCCACTCCTTCAATACGAGAATCGCGATTATTCCCTAGAAACTGAGTAAAGTCAGCAATACCTGAAAGAGAATCTGCCCCAATGTCACGCGACCCGTCCAGGTCCTTCTCAAATCGAAACGAAAATTGCGGAACAAGATCGCCACTAACACCCCTATAACGAAAAACCGTTAAGAAGGCTCCAACTCCAATAACACCTAAGAGAATCAATGTCATTCTCATACGAAGCGGCATGCGCGAAAAAAACAACAGCCATACAACGGTAACAAATAGGAACAGAAGTAACACGACCGCGGTCCGAGTTACCTTCTGTTGCCGGAAGATCTCATTATTATCAGTCGATCCAAACCAGACTAGGCCCAAGGCAAGAAAAGCCAGCAAGCAGAATGCCGCTAGTGGCCACCAACGAATACGTTTTGCTTTATCGGCCATAACCAAGTCTTGCAGTCACGTCGAACAGACGCAACGATGCTATGCAGCCAGCAAAGCAAAGGGTTAAAAAAATCATTCCAGGTCCGAGTCCACTTTAACTTTCTTGTGACGCTTTAGAACAACTTTTCCGGCTGGCAGCCCTCTGCTCTTCTCCACGTCCTTTCTCAACGCCACACAAACAGAGACCTTCTTTCCGTGTTTCGCCTTCGAATAGCGGACCGCAAGTCGCGCTGCAAAGCGAAGCGTATCTCTGGGAAGGCGATCTAATCGATCCGGGTTGCGTATAACAACGTGCGCCCCGGAGCCGCCGGAAACGTGCATCCAAAAATCCAATGCATCAGCGCCTTTAAAAGTCAACGTGTCATTATCTACATCACTTCTGCCAACCAAAACATCCATTCCATCTGGTGATTCAAAATAGCGGAACACCTCTTTGGCCATACTACTCTTCAACAACGGTTTGCTTTTCGAATTCAGGACAGTCAGACAATCGTTCCTTCATACTTAGCACTAAGCCCTATCAATTGGAAAACTGATAACCTCATCAATCGAGTTCATACCAGACATAATCATGAGAAGACGGTCTATGCCAAGCGCTACGCCCGAGCAATCTGGCAGTCCTGCCTCGAGTGCTAACAACAGGCGAGAATCATGACTAACAACCTCATATCCCAAATCACGTCTCCGTCGAGAATCAACAGCAAAGCGTTCACGTTGCTCTTCTGCGTCGGATAGTTCATGGTATCCATTCGCCAGTTCCGTACCCCGAAAGTAAACTTCAAATCTTTCCGCAACAGGAGCCACACCATCTCGAACTCTCGCAAGTGCACAAAGTTCAACCGGGTAGTCATAGATAAATGTTGGCCTATTTTTGCCAAGCTCTGGTTCCACACACTCTGCCATCAAAAGGTTTAGCCAATCCTCCCGATTAAGTCCCGAGAATCCAACAGGCAAACAGTCGAGCTCAATAGCCTTTTCTTTCAAATCCGAACCGTTTGCCGAATGTGGATTTAAGTTTAAATAATCGAGGAATACCGATTCGTAAGTGCGCATTTCCGCAGCTTCAGTTCCAGAAACCTCTTGAAGCAGAACGTCTACCTCTTCCATCAACCCGTGGAGACCATAATCAGGGCGGTACCACTCCAACATAGTAAACTCCGGATTGTGACGCCCTCCACGCTCGTTTGCTCTAAATGCTTTACAGATTTGGTAAATTGCACCACTTCCTGCTGACAACAGCCGTTTCATCGCGAATTCTGGAGAAGTCTGAAGATAATATGGCCCCGACCTTAAACTTTCTATATAAGGATCCGTAACCGTCGCATTTCCCAAAAGTGGCGTTTCAACCTCAACAACACCACGAGCGTGAAAAAAATTGCGGATTCGACTTAGAACTTCCGCTCTCAGTTTCACCAAATGAATCGAGGCCGAAGGTTTCCAGTCAGAAGTCACGTCTTAACTCGACCGACATACTCTCCTGTACGCGTATCAAGTTTAATTATTTCGCCTTCGCTTATAAACAACGGCACACGAATAACAGCACCGGTTTCCACTGTCGCTGTTTTTCCACCGGTACCAGCTGTATCACCACGAATGCCTGGCTCAGTGTCAATCACTCTCAGCTCAACAAACATTGGCGGGTTTACCTGAAGAATCGCATTGTTATACAAGGTAACCGAACAGTCATTCTCTTCTTTTAACCACTTAGCAGAATCTCCGACAATAGAGGCGCTGGCTTCATATTGCTCATAACTACTCGGGTCCATGAAATACCAATTTTCCTTATCAGAATACAGATACTGCATATCCGTCTCTACAACATCTGCTCCTTCTATAGTCTCACCAGACTTAAATGTTCTCTCTATAACGCGGTCAGTCTTCAGATTTCGATACTTAATTCGTGTAAACGCCTGTCCCTTACCTGGCTTTACGAATTCCGCATCGACGATGACACAAGGGTCACCATCAACCAATATTTTCAGACCAGCCCGAACTTGGTTTGTACTATATGTTTCCGTCATCACATCTCACTCTAGCTTAGGGTCTGAGTAACCACACGATTTTTCAAGCCGATTGTTCGAGCCTTATACATACTGTACATCATTAGTTAAGCATCTTTGTTCCCAATTAAACAAGATTAGAATGCTTAAGAAGCGCCTGTGTAGACGGTTCGCGACCTCGGAACATTTTGAAAACCTCTAACGGAGCGATACTACCTCCAAGTCCTAAAATGGTTTCACGAAATCGTTGACCTAACTCTCTCACAGATGATAAATCCTCAAGTCCAGCCTCCTCAAAAGCAGAAAAAGCATCCGCAGACAATACTTGTGCCCACAGATAGGAATAGTACCCAGCTGCATAACCGCCCTGAAAAATATGAGAAAAACTGCATAAAAATCGGTCCTCGGGTATCGGAGCAAGAACGGTGGTTAGTTCCGAAACCCGCCTTTGCACGTCGAAAGGAGATTCGCTTCCATCTAAGTCGAATCGATGATGCAACTCTAGATCTAGCATACCGAAATACAACTGTCGCAAAATGGAGCTGCCCGCACGATACGCTCGTGCCTCCAATATTTTTTTAAACAGCTCTTCCGGCAAAGGCTCACCAGTCTCAACATGTTCGGACAAACCAATTAGCGTCTCTCGATGGTAACACCAGTTCTCCATAAACTGACTAGGTAGCTCGACGGCATCCCACTCAATATTACGTATTCCGGAAGCGAGGCCGTAATCGACTTCCGTAAGCATATGCTGCAATGTGTGACCGAATTCATGAAACAAGGTTTCGATCTCACGAAAAGTCATGAGTGATGGGCGCCCGTCAACCGGAACGGAGCCATTACATATCAAGTAGGCAACTGGCTTTCGTTGAGATCGATCTTTGGCGAGAAATAATTTACTACGACCTACCACCTCGTTCATCCAGGCACCGCCTCTCTTTTCAGAAGGCCGACTATAAGGATCCATATAAAACGAGGCGATGTGCTCTCCGGACTGTGTTTCGAGGCGAAAAAAACGAACGTCTTTATGCCAAACCCCAGCCTCCCCATCAGCTTCTACTACATTAATCGAAAATAATTGTTTCGCAATCTTAAAGAGTCCGTTTAATACTCTAGGAAGCGGAAAATAAACTCTTATTTGCTCTTCGGAAAAATCAAAGCGAAACTCTCGTAATCGTTCACTCCAATATGGGATATCCCATTGCTTAATAGCAATTGATTCCTCTGTAGCACCATTTTGACGCATGAATGCCTTGAGTTCCTCCATATCCTTTCCTGCAGCCGGATAGCAGACCGACCTTAGTTCCTCAAGCAGACTTTCTGCGCGGTCAACCGTCGCAGCCATTTTTTGAGACAAGGACAGTTCGGCAAACGTAGAACGCCCCAACAATGCAGCCTCTTCTCGCCTCAGCCGAAGTATCGTGTCAATTAAAGGCCCGTTGTCCAAATTACCAGAACTGGCCCGAGTTACCGACGCACGGTAGAGCTTCTCTCGCAAATCACGCCGCGCACTATACTTCATAAACCCAACAAAGCTCGGACCGTCCAAAGTTACTCGCCAAGGCCCCGCATCTGTAGTTGCGGATTCATGACCAGCATCCCTGGATGATTGGGCCGCCACACTCAGAAAACTCGGCGGGAGTCCTTCAATCTCATCAGGGTGGACAAGTTCCAGGGAAAAAGCTTTAGTCGCATCAAGAAGTTGATTGCCAAAACGGGTAGAAGCTTCTGCGAAACGAAGCTTGTTATCATTGAACCTTTGACGACTTTCACCCGTCAGCCCCACACCCGCCAAATCAGCCTCTTCGATCAACTTCTCGACAATACGCTTTTGCGACTCATCCAAACATTCCGCGTCTTGCCGATCGCGAAGCGTAACAAGACATTGATATATTGCCTGACTCTGAGCCAGCCTCATTGACAACTTGACAACTTCCGGTTCAACTTTTTGGTAGGCAGTTCTCAACTCACCACTATTTTTCACACTCAATAGATGTTCGACCAAACCCCACCCAAAACCTAACCGGTCTTGCAATTTTTCTAACGGTTCGACGACACCAGACCAATTAGGTGTAGCGCTCGCCTCGAGGGCATCAATCATTCCACCAACCTCTCGGACGAGTTCCAGGACTCCAGGCTCGACATGTTCAACAGTAATCTCATCAAACGCTGGCAACAGAGATGCATCTCTCAAGAGAGGGTTCGCTTGCGTATCGGTTTCCATAAACACTATTTTAATGCCTCATTTCTAATTTTCAGCTGAATCATGATTGGAGCGTGATCAGAAGGCTGCTTCCAACCACGGACCCGTTCCAAGACAGACGCCGCCTTAAGACTACCCAAGAGATTTGGAGTAACCCAAGCATGGTCTAATCGCCGTCCTTTATTGGCTTTCCTCCAATCTAGAGTTCGATAGCTCCACCAAGTAAATATTTTTTTATCCTCTGGAACAAAATGTCGGATCACATCAACCCATCGCATAGATCGCGCGAGACCGTTTAGATGGGCTACCTCCACCGGAGAGTGTGTCACGACACGAGAGAGTTTCTTATGTGACCAAACGTCAGTCGGTAACGGTGCTATATTCAAATCTCCAACCAACACGACTGAGCGATCCAACACGTCTCGTTTTTGAAACCAGCTCGTTATTTCACTAAAAAATTCAAGCTTGTGTGCGAACTTTGGATTAGTGTCCGGATTGGGAATATAGCCACCGGCTGGCGCGTAAATATTGTGCAGTTCAATCCCATTCCGAAAAGTAACAAAAACATGTCGCCTGTCGGACCTTCGACACCAATATTTTTTCCCCCAAGAAACAAATGGCATTTTGGACAGTATCGCAACTCCGTAGTTAGCCTTCTGTCCAAATATTATTGAGTGTTCATAACCGAGAGGCATGAATTTACTCATCGGAAACAAATCATCCACCACCTTCGTCTCTTGTAGACAAACGACATCCGGCTCTTCTGTCTTAAGAAGCCGCTTTAGCGAGCTTTGCCTCAACCTCACGGAATTAATATTCCAAGACAGAATCTTCATCCTCTATCTCCTGTCAACCAAGAAGGTTCGGCTCCTGATATACTCCGCAACCAATGCTGCCATCTAATAGCACCACCCCTTCACCAGAGCCAGCTGTCTTTTTGTTCGCACGAGCAGTTTTCGGCGGTTTACTTATGGGAATAGCCAATCTCGTTCCGGGTCTTAGTGGTGGCACTATGTTGCTTTCAGCTGGAGTGTATCCTGAATTCATTCAATCTATTGCGGAGATTTCAATATTTCGTTTCCAAAAACGTTCAGTTATCGTTCTAACAGCTGTCACTATCACTGCTGTAATTGCAATTCTATTTCTTGCCAACCCCGTGAAAACTCTTGTTTTAGAAAAACGATTTGTAATGTACAGCTTGTTCATTGGCCTTACCTTAGGCGGGGTGCCAACCATATGGAATTTAGCGAAACCATTCAACTGGAAACTGCTATTGGGGGCAGCCAGCGGGTTCACTACTATGCTCATACTCTCGTTAGGGCAGCTAGTTCCTGCAGACAACTCTAACCCAAGCCTTAGCCTTCTATTTCTAGCAGGGGTCGCAGGCTCTAGTGCAATGATATTACCGGGCGTCAGCGGTGGATACCTACTCCTGTTACTCGGACAATACGTAATTATTTTAAATGCAGTTTCCAACTTCAAAGAAGGGTTGTTAATGACACCCATCAACTTAGATCTCGTATTGGAAAGCATGAATATTGGAATACCCGTCGGACTCGGGGTACTCATAGGAATCATTGGAGTAAGCAACCTGCTTCGCTGGCTGTTGAATAGCCACAAGCACACAACTCTGGGAGCGCTATTAGGATTACTTCTTGGAGCTTTCATAGGGCTTTGGCCTTTTCAACAAACAGTCACTCCAATCCTAGGTGAAACGGTCAATGGAATAAAAGTGACAATGTCCAACATTGACTTATTGAAGCCCGAGGACTGGCCAGTTGAAGTGTTCTCACCTTCGATTGAACAAATTGCACTGTGTGCAACGCTAATTTTCACCGGCTTTTTAACAACTCAAGCAATCGGAAAAATTTCAACAAGAAAAAACACTTGATATAATTTTGGCGGTTTGCGAGCCACTGTCTAACGGAGTAGCATGAACTCGAACGTCTCAACGTGAAATTAAGGAGTAAACACCTTGCCTAAATCAACCACACTAACTAAAAGCACGTTCATGGGTACTGAGCTTCCGGTGTTCTCAGACTTGCCATATAAGGTCAACGACCTTTCACCAGCAACGGTTGCATTTGGACGTAAGGAAATTGAGCTTGCTGAACACGAAATGCCCGGTTTAATGGCCTTCCGACAAAAATATCGCAATGACAAACCTCTGTTATATGCCCGAATCTTTGGCTCCCTGCTCATGACTATCCAGACAGCGGTCCTCATTGAGACTCTTCAAGAGCTTGGAG
>CAZFLB010000264.1:0-2910 GCA_964518945.1 uncultured Acidobacteriota bacterium
TTACACGCACACATCTGATCCAGGAGACTATTCGTGCCTGTTCTCCCGTCATAGTTTCGATGTTTAAGGTTGCGGAAGATAACAACTACGCAATTAAAGCAGCGCATGTATGGTATTCATCTCTTTCGATGAGTCATGTACTTAAGCAACTGGCTTCAAAATATGTATTTCAACTTGATATTAGGTCTTACAATACAGAGAGTGTTAACAGATCTAATTTGTTGTCTTCTTTAGATAGGATACGTCGAACCCCAGCCCGTCTCAGGCAGCTTGTGGGTGAACATATATCTAGTTCAGGATTTTCTAAGTTTGAGAATACTCACAATAGTGGAGCAGATGATCAATGTTCGTTGCTTATAGTAGGTGGTCTTAACTATGAATGGCAAACTGTGACTTCATTTACTAGGGATCTACAGGGTTATCTACTAAATTGGATGAGCAACACTGAATTTGGTAACGAGCCTGGTAGTCATGGTTGGTGTATGGGATATGACCCAAAACTTGTTCAATTTCAAAACCAATCTTCAATTAAAATAAGACTTGATCCGTATAGTTTGGAACAAGAAGAGATGGATAGTATCAAGAGCATGTGCGACCGATGGGTTAATAATGTAAATAGAAAAAGATCAGTATTTTTTCAAGGTGTCGACTTGGTAGATGATCTGATTGATGTTGTGCGTCCAATTGCTGCCCGAACTCTATCTTTCTGTCGCTATCTGGATTATTTTGTTTCCCATGTATTAGATACTACTGTACCTGACATTGTCTGTTTTCATGGTGCAATACATATGGCAGACAAACGTATGGCTAGTGCCTGTAGAGACCGGGGTATTCCAACGGTAGGTATTCAACATGGTGGTTCTGTTGGTACGCATATGAATCATAAGATGGACATTAACGATTGGGGTCATTGCGATTACTATCTTACCTATGGAGCTGGCATAAAGGGCTATATAGATCCTATCGTTCCTCAACGATCTTCTTTAGTGAGTGTAGGATCAGCAGATATAGAGCAGAGGATGAGGACAAATAACTTGGAAGATAATACTGACAACAAAGATATCAAAGTATTATGGATTTCCGATAAATCATTTGGAAACACTATTTGCCACCATTATTTTCCTGAGGATACAAGAAGATACTTATTGCAGCAGCGGTGCTTAAAAATTCTAAACAATGGTAACAATGTACAGGTTACATTCAGACCTTTTAGGACTAATGAAGAAACTATTGGGACTGTGAGATGGTTAGAAAGATGTGAATACACAGCAATCAAAGTGGACATCAATTCTAGTTTGGAAGAATTAATTAGGATAAGCGATGTGATTATTACTGATAATGCAGCTTCCACAGTCTGGAATGAGACGATTGCATTTGGAAAACCATTGATACTATTTTGTGATCCTCAACAAACGTTGTTGATGCCACATTTCGCAGCTGATTTGGAGGAAGCTTGTTTTTGGTGTAAGACGGAAACTGAACTTATACATGCTGTGCAAAGATTGTCAGATTCCGAGTCAGATTTTCTTAGTGATTTAAGACGGACAGATACAACATCTTATATGGAAAATTATATTTTGTATCGTAATGATGGCGATTCAAAACAGCGCGCGGTTGAGTTTTTGAAGGCACTATGCAGTCATGGACAAGCTTCAGATAAACTATCAATATCATATCAATAAGTGAGATATCACAATGCAATGGAGCCGCTTGGCTCTACTAACACAAGTGTTTTGGTGTTGTCAATTGGTACAGTGAGTACATGTTGACTTTTCTGAAAGGAAAGATCTTATTAATTTTCCACGCTATGTTTTATCGCAATCGATTGAATGCTTCAGGTGAGATGTACCGACCTGCTGGATTAAATATACTTACTAGTAGATTGAACCAATATCTTATCGAAAAAGGATATTCACCTGCATGGATTTGGGGCGAGGATGATTGCCGTAAATTTTGGAGCACCGAGGTCAATCAATATGCTAATTCCAACGAACCCCAGCAATATTCATCAAAATCAACAAAATTGATTGAGTTTATGGCAAAATTTTGGAAACCACATGTCGAAAGTGAACATAAAGTGTTGGAATTAGGATGTAATGCAGGTGCTAATCTGGAAACACTAAGATTGTTGGGATTTACAAGCCTTGCAGGAGTGGAGATCAATCCCGAAGCTGTGAAATTAATGAGTAGCGTATTTCCTGATTTATACAGAGATGTTAACGTGAACATTGGAAGTCTGGATGATAGATTACCATTACTTGCCACGGATAGTAGTGACGTAATTTTCACTATGGCAGTGCTAATGCATGTGCATCCCAAAAGCAACAACATTTTTTCAGAAATGGTTCGAATTGCTCGAAAATATATTGTCACAGTAGAACCAGAGTTTGCTAATTATGGATATGTTTTCTCTAGGAATTATCGTCGCGTGTTTCAGAAATTGGGATGTGCACAATTATCCTCGGTAACAATTGGGATAGATGCAACTAATGATGAAACTGCCGACTACCACGGGATTACTCTACGTTTATTTTCTGTGTCGAATGATAAATAGTAAAGCATATACACAAATTCATATAGGCGATAGATCTATTGGCATGAGATCTTCATGTTTTGTAATAGCAGAAATAGGTTCTAATCATGATGGAGAATTGTGGAGAGCGAAACAGCTAATTGATATAGCAGCGACTGCTAAATGTGATGCTGTCAAAATACAAATTCCGCTTGCTGCTGAATGTTATCCTCCCAAGACAAAATATGGAGTATTTTATGGTGATGAAGAAATTTCTGAGGTAATACGCAGGAACGAAATTCCTAATGAATGGGTGCCGGAATTAAAGAGATATGCTCATGATCATGGTTTGCTGTTAGGTGCATCTGCTGATGGATTTATTGGTTTGCAGGCCATGA
>CAZFLB010000265.1:0-7656 GCA_964518945.1 uncultured Acidobacteriota bacterium
TGGAGATGCTTTTGGAAATTATGTTGTTGAGAAAATTCAAGAACGTGAGAGTGTCACATTACTGAATTCCGTCGACGGGAAAAGATTTGTTTTGACGTTGGAGTGAAGATTTTGAATCCTTCAGAATCAGAAGCGTAGATAACTAGCTGGAATATTGGCAACCCTTCCTTTCGTTTGCAGGTTCAGTTTAAGCTGTTCTTTGCGCAGATTCATTGATTTGTTGATTGCTCGGAGGCGTTTTTTTTCGACATCTAGTGTTCGAGACTCTTGTCCTGATAATTGAGTCTGAGCTAGGTCACCTGACATCATTTGTGGGGAAACAGGTGCTCCGCTATAAGCACCGCTAGCACTGACCTGACGTATTTTATCCTCGATTTGAAGGATTCGTTCGCTGTTGGTCCTGATTGCCTTATCAATTGTTTCAATAGTATCTTCATAGTTTTTCTTCATTATTTGAAAGAGCTGAATTCGTGTTTCGAGAGGAGCGTCCATTGGTATGTTGTCAGGTACATCGTGGAATGTACCCTCTGCTCCTTCATTCAGACCGTTTTCCTCTTCTGTAGCGTCAATATAATGTGGTAGTGATGGTGTTTCTGAGTCTAAAGGCTCTTTGGTATTGAGGTCCTCTGTAGCGTTTTTTGAAAGTTCCACTTGTGAAATGGTGATCGCTGTTTTGCCATTTTGTTTGTTTTGCGCGCGCCGCTCTTTCTCTTTTTTAGCTAATTCTCCCAGCGATTGACCGAATGCCAGCCAAGGTAGAAGCAATATGATGGCTATCAGTGTGATTCGCATAGAATCGCTCCAGACTGTTTTAGGGATACAGTAGCTATTATATGCATAGGATGTTGAGGGTGAAAAACACAAAGCATTAGAGCTGGAAACAAGTTGCCGTAGTTCAAATAATCGAATTTGCAGACTTGCGGCCACTGCATTGCAAGCACTACAATTGTTTCCCCACCGTTTTCTGAAAACGAGAAAGGAGTTCCCAGAATAAATGACTGTCATTACTGAGCGTATTTCTGCGATGGGGACCGAAAATGCTTTTAAGGTCGCCGAAGACGTGGCTCGTGCTGAGTCACGTGGTGTGGATGTTATCCGATTTACGATTGGAGAGCCCGATTTCGATAGCGCCCCTCACATCAATCAAGTTGGTATAGAAAATATACTTTCCGGAAACACCCATTACACAGACCCGGCGGGAATTAGGCCGCTGCGTGAGGCAATAGCAAATCATGTTTCTATAACTCGAGGTATTGATGTTGATCCGAACCAAGTGATTGTACTTGCTGGAGCAAAACCCGCAATAGGTTATGCGATGATGAGTTATGTTGGCCCAGGAGATGAGGTTATCTACCCAAGTCCAGGTTTTCCAATTTATGAGTCTTGGGTTACGTATTTAGGAGCCACTCCGGTTCCTCTTGTGCTCCAAGAAGAGAATGATTTCGCTTTTACTGCTGAGCAACTCGAATCACTTATAACACCACGCACAAAATTATTAATGCTCTGCTCCCCGTCAAATCCAACAGGAGGAGTGCTTTCCAGAGAACTCCTCGAAAGTGTTGCTGACTTGGTTCAAAAGAAAGCTCATCCCGATATTCGAGTGTATTCTGATGAGATTTATGAGCATATTACTTTTGATGGATTTGAACATTTTTCGATTGCATCTGCTAATGGGATGCAAGAACGCACTGTAATTGCGAGTGGCTTGTCTAAAGGTTTTGCTATGACAGGTTGGAGATTGGGTTGGACTGTGCTTCCTAATCTAGAGGAGGCAGCACTGTTCAAGCAGCTCAATATAAAAACGGTCAGCTGTGTGCCTCCGTTTAGTCAGCAAGCTGGACATGAGGCCTATACAAGTCCGAAAACGAGAGAGGTTGTAGCTCGTATGGTAGATGAATTCAAGCGGCGGCGAGACTATGTTGTGCCAGCACTCAATGTGATCCGCGGCGTCTCTTGTAATACTCCGCTTGGTGCCTTCTACGTTTTTCCTAATGTTGGGGGTGTGTGTGAATCTCTTGGCATTCATAATTTTTACGAGAGCCTGTCAGAGAATAGGCAGTCTAAGACCAGCCCAGCGACATTGTTACAACGGTTCTTACTTTATTTTCATGGCGTAGCTCTTGTTGATCGAAGAAGCTTTGGCCAACTAGGAAGTGAAGGACAGCACTTTATGAGGTTATCGTATGCGGCAGATATGAGCTCTATTCAGGAAGGTGTGGCGCGGATTAGTAAAGGCGCTTCTGATCTTTCTGGGTTTGAAAAGTTTACTCAGGACTCTGTGGCGCTTGGAGTTTAATGATGAAGATTTTTGCAACCCGTAATATTCCAGAAGCTGGGCTTCGAATTCTTGAACAATCTGGAGAAGTAAGTATTGCAATGCGTGATGAGGAGCAACTGGTCCCACATGAAGCTATTGTTTCTGGAGTTGCGGGGGCTGACGTTCTCGTATCGTTGTTAACGGAGCCTATCGATCTTGAAATTCTTGAAGCTGGGAGAGCGTTGCGAGGTGTTGCAAATTATGCCGTGGGTTATAACAACATTGATGTTGATGCTGCGACGAAGTTGGGTCTTCCTGTTACAAATACACCAGGGGTATTGACTGACACTACAGCTGATCTTGCTTGGGCACTGTTGATGGCAGTGGCTCGAAAAATTGTCCCGTCGGACAATTATATGCGGTCGGGTAGGTATAAGCTTTGGGGTCCAAGTTTGTTTCTTGGGGCAGATATTTCCCGTGGTGGTGATGGCAGAAAAAAAACTTTGGGAATTATTGGGTTTGGGCGCATAGGGCAGGCGGTTTCTCGCCGAGCTCAGGGCTTCGATATGCGTATTTTAGCTTATGATCCACCCATGAAGAATTTCATTGAAGATGCTGATGGTGTTGAATATGCAGAAATAGATCAATTACTTACACAAAGTGATTTCGTTTCAGTCCACACCGATTTGAATTCATCGACTCATCATCTTATTAATGAAGACACTTTGTCTCGCATGAAAACAACGGCTTATCTTATAAATACAGCACGCGGACCTATTGTTGATGAGAAGGCCTTGGTCCGCGCTCTCCGTGAGGGTCAAATTGCTGGCGCAGGTCTTGATGTGTTTGAAGATGAGCCTGCAATGGCGGACGGACTTGCCGAACTCGAGAACGCGGTTATACTTCCTCATATTGCTTCGGCAACTAACGATACACGGAACAAGATGGCAACCATGTGTGCAGAGAATGCGGTTGCACACTTGCAGCTTGTTACAGCACCGAACTGTGTGAATCCAGAAGTCTATGAGACGGAAGCATATCGAAAGAGGATCGAAACCTAATCATGTAACTCGCTTAAGATTGATTGGGCATGGCGAACGTGTGGTATCACTATCGAGCCCCCAACAATTAGAGATACGTCGAAAGTTTCCGCAAATTCTTCGCTGGTGACGCCTTCTCTATAACATTGCAAAATATGGTAGGTGATGCAGTCGTTACATCTTAGAACCATCGAGGCAGTTAGTCCTAACAGTTCTTTTGTTTTAGACGAAAGAGCGCCATTTCGATAGACGGCACCATCCAAGTTAAAGAATCTTTTTGTTTCTCTCGTACCGCATTTGAGTACCTCTTCATTCATTTGCGTCCGAAACTCGTTGAATTTGTCAATTTTTGTACCCATTTTCCCTCCTGAATTTGTAATGAATTCCTTATTTAAGCTGATAATACAACGAGTATTCTCTGATTAAGGTAAAGGATGTAGTTGTTACGTTGCTTTTGAATAAGTTACCAAAGCAGTTCGTTGCGGATCTCCTAGACGCTCCAATTTCCAATCGCCAGAAATAAGGTGTTTGAACGGACTGAAACTTCTTATTGGTGTAGTTCTTTTATGCGAAACTATTAAGCTGACATTCATATGAATCAGTTACCGGTACAAATCCTTTTACGTTCTTCGGAGATTACTCTGAAGGGGCGCAATCAGAGGGATTTCTGGGCTCAACTTCGGACCAATGCCCACTTGGTCTTGAGGAGTCAGGGTTTAAATTGGCCAGTGAACAGGGAATCGGGACGTTTATTTGTTGATGTTCGAGACTATAAAAAGGAGGTACTTAACCGTGCAATTGTCTCACTAAAAAACATAGCAGGTATAAGTTCGATTGCATGTGCTCAGTATCTGCCGCGTTCCGAGGAAGACCTGGCGGTAAAGATTGATCGATTGCAATTTGAAAAAATACTTCTCAACTTGGCTCAAGAACACTATGAATCTGGTAGAAGTTTTGCCGTTCGTGTTCATCGTGTCGACAAGCAGTTTCCGATGCAGTCGTCTGAAATTGAAACATGGTTGGGAGAAGTGATTCGAAAGAACACTGATTGGGATCGCGTGCGATTAGCCTCTCCTGATTGTATTTTTCACGTTGACATATACTCAGACAAGATATTCTTCTACGCAGATAAGACTAAGGGAGTCGGTGGCTTGCCAGTGGGATCGAGTGGTTCCGTGATGGCACTCCTTTCAGGAGGTATTGACTCTCCAGTCGCATCCTACCTGATGGCACGACGTGGTTGTTCCGTTGATTGGTTTCATATGAGTGCAGTGAATGTAACAAAAGATAGTTTAGGAGGCTCACTTCCAGATAGGCTAGCAAGTCAATTAAGTCTCTACACCCTCAGGTCACGTTTATTTATTGTCCCTTATACTTATTTTGATTTAGCACTTCGGGGTAATAAACAAGGACATGGACCGGTTCTTTTTCGCAGATTTCTTTTTCGAACCGCCCAAGCATTGGCAAGAAAACTTGGTGCTGTAAGCCTTGTTACTGGAGATAGCCTTTCACAGGTTGCGTCACAGACAATTGAAAATCTCATTGCGACTGATAAGGCAGTTGAAATGCCAGTGTTGCGACCGCTTATTGGTCTTGATAAGCACGAGATAGTGAGTATTGCTCGGAGTATCGACACTTATAAGATTTCCATCGAACCTTATAAAGATTGCTGTGCTTTACATACGGGTCGAGTCAGAACAAAAACTCGAGATGTAGTTCTCTCGTCAATTGAGGAGGAACACTTGGGCTCCTATGATAATTTGGTTGCAGACTCCCTTAATGACATGGTGTGGGCTAACTATAGTGTCGGCCAACGATTGGATCAGCATATTGGATTATCCAGACTGTCTGAAAAGATTGATATAGTTTAAAACTATATGCTACGGGGTTCGTTGATATACTTCGATTAGTGGATTGACTTTAGCCATATTGCCTTGAATCTGGTCGAAATCAAGAAACATTAGGTTGGGTTGAGATTGATGGCGCATCACTAGAGCGTAGTCAGTGTAGCCAGCTCTTAGACGCGTAAGAAAGTCGTTTTCTCTTGTCCCAAGTGAAAAACGCGACAAATATTGGGGATTGATGACCAGAAAATCTGGTTTATTACGGTCAAGTGTTGTGATGGTAGGTCGCAGGCGCCGAGAGTTTAGTCTATCAAGTCTTGGCAGATAGTACTCTGGACCCACGAAACCGATAGTCCCATTTGCGTTTTGTAAGAGCCATTGCTCGATAGCGTATCTTGAGTCTTTTAACAGTAAAACGTCTACTGAAACTGCACGAAGAACGGAGTAGGTCAAAACTAAAGTGACAAAAGCGCGGTTTAGTTTCCCTCTTTTATCCCAGATACATGCTAAGAAGTGGCCAGCAAAAATCGAAAAAACAAGAGAAACCGGAACAATGTAACGAAGCCAGGTACTGCGAACCGGTGCTATGAAAAACAAATAATAAGACAAGGTGGCCAGCAGAATTAACATTGGACGTCTATTTTCTTGCCGTTCTGAGAAAGCAACAAGAATGCCAATAATCGCGGCGAAGGTGAGGGGCCAACCGAGCGCGAAGACTAGGTGTCGGAGACTCTGTGTTAAAAGATCGAATTGCTGTGAAAAGTTAGAACCGAAGCTGCTGTAGTGACTTCGTGCCCACAGAATTTCTTCTAGGTGGTGGACAAATCCAGTGAAATTAAATATGACATTATGGATGATGAGAAAAAGGGGGACTGCAATTAATGCTGGTGTGAGAAGTAGCCTGTTACTCCATACCTTCCCATTATGGCGTTGTTGCAATATAAAAAATATCCCTGGTAAAACATAAAAAGCATAGGCTTGTTCTTTTGTACATACGGCAATAACTGCTGTGACAGTGAAGCCTGCTAGTTGTCGTGCCGTGTTTGTCTTTAAAAACTTAATAAAGAAGTGCAGTGACCAGAGAATCCAAAAGGCAACAGGTATGTCGAGGTTCGCAAATTTTGAATAGTAGACAAATGTTGCGGAAAAGGCTCCTGAGATTGCCGAGAATATTCCAGTGTTGCGGTTGAATAGCTCTTCACCGAGTAGAAAAAGGAGAATGATGATACCGACACCCATAGTGATTGAAATACCGCGTCCAATCGCGTACAACAATGAGCGCCCCGTTGTGCTATCGACTTCTAGATTATCGAAAGTAAGGAAGGGAAGATAACTTACGGCAAGAAGGTAGTAGTGAAACGGAGGGTACGCAGGTTGGTGCCAATCTCCCGAGAACCGCTCATCGATACCTTGAAGAATTGTTTGGGGGTGGAGTTCGTCTGGCGCCCATGTAAAACGAGAGGGTAATCCCCACCACGAGGCCGTAAGATTCAAACCTAAGCTAATAACTATGACGGCAAGAACTGGATTCTTGTTTTTGATCATCGCAATTAGAAGCTATTACGAATCTTTGGGTTTATCCATGTTCTAATGTAAGTCGTTTTTTGGAGGGTTAAAGTCTTTACTCGTAGTAACTGCTTTTCCGCAGTTGAACATTGTGTTGGGCTTTGTCTAGCCAAACTCGATTCCCTGCGCTAAAGGCATTTCTTTTGACCAGTTGATGGTATTAGTCTGACGTCTCATATATGTTTTCCATGCATCGGAACCAGATTCACGCCCCCCGCCTGTTTCCTTTTCTCCTCCGAACGCGCCTCCTATTTCTGCACCGGAAGTCCCAATATTTACATTCGCTATGCCACAGTCGGATCCTGCCACAGATAGGAACATTTCTGCATGAAGCATGCTGTCGGTAAAAATAGAACTTGAGAGCCCCTGCGGCACATCGTTGTGTATGGTTATCGCTTCCTCAATTGTATTGTATTCAAGAACATAAAGAATTGGTGCGAAGGTTTCTTCACGGACTACCTCTGTTTGTTTTGATAGCTTTACAATTGTTGGTGCGACAAAGTTTGGTCCTTTCTTGGGAAGCTTGTTACCTCCTGAAATGATTACACCTCCCTCTTGTTGCACCTTCTCCAGTGTGGTGAACATATCTCTTACTGCGTTTTCGTTAATGAGAGGGCCCATTAGTGTCTTTTCATCTAAGGGGTCTCCAATGCGGACCTGTTGATACGCTTTTACAAGACGATTGCAAAGGTCGGAAACAATATTTTTGTGTACGATAATTCTTCTGGTACTTGTACACCTCTGGCCAGCGGTGCCTATAGCTCCGAAAAGAATGGCCCGGGTTACCATGTCAAGATTTGCGTCTTCCGTAACTATAATAGCGGTGTTGGCATCTAACTCGAGGATCGGTTTTCCAAAACGCTTGGAAACAGGTTTAGCGACGTGGCGGCCGATTGAAGTCGATCCTGTAAAGGAAATGAGAGCAGCCCTATCATCGTTAAGCAATAGT